>NZ_VPDQ01000009.1:0-123000 GCF_013417535.1 Acinetobacter sp. YH12241
AAGTGAAGGTAAAGAATGTTGAAGGGTGCAATCTAAATTTTCAGATAAAGTCATAAAAAAATGAGCGTATTTACATACACTCATTTTTACTACATTTTACTAATATTTGCTTAACTGACTGGCATTACCCATTAAGGGTGCTTTTTTATATAGCTTAAATTAACCCGCAGCAGCGTCAACTACTGGAATTTTGCCAATTTTCGCTTGCCAGATTTTTGGAGCAGTCGCATGTACAGATGTACCATTTACGTCAACTGCTACAGATACAGGCATATCTTTCACTACAAACTTGTAGATCGCTTCCATGCCCAAATCAGCAAATGCAACCACTTCAGCTTCACGGATTGCTTTAGATACGAGGTATGCAGCACCACCAACCGCCATGAGGTAAGTCGCTTTGTTGTCTTTAATTGCTTCAACAGCAGCAGGACCACGGTCCGCTTTACCAATCATGCCGTAAAGACCAGTTGCTTCTAATACCTGGCGAGTGAATTTATCCATACGAGTTGCAGTTGTTGGACCTGCAGGACCTACAACTTCATCACCCACTGGATCAACAGGACCTACGTAGTAGATAAATTTGCCTTTCAGATCAACAGGAAGTTCTTCACCGTTGTTCAGCATATCTACCATACGTTTGTGTGCAGCATCACGGCCAGTATAGATTGTACCGTTTAGAAGCAGCGTATCACCTGGTTTCCAAGAGTTCATTTCTTCTTGAGTGATGTTGTCGAGGTCAACACGTTTAGAAGATGAAGAATCCCAAGTAACTGATGGGTAGTCTTCAAGGCTTGGTGCTTGAATATGCGCAACGCCTGAACCATCAAGTGTGAAGTGTGCGTGACGGGTTGCAGCACAGTTCGGGATCATGCCGACTGGTTTGCCCGCAGCGTGACAAGGGTAATCTTTGATCTTGATGTCTAGAACAGTGGTTAAACCGCCAAGACCTTGAGCACCAATGCCCAATGCGTTTACTTTCTCAAAGATTTCGATACGAAGTTCTTCAAGTTTGCTTTGTGGACCACGACGAAGCAATTCGTCCATGTTGATCTCTTCCATCAATGCTTCTTTGGCAAGCATCATGGCTTTTTCAGCAGTACCACCAATACCGATACCCAGCATACCAGGAGGACACCAGCCTGCACCCATAGTTGGAACAGTTTTTAATACCCAGTCCACGATTGAATCAGACGGGTTCAACATTGCCAGTTTAGATTTGTTTTCTGAACCGCCACCCTTAGCAGCAACAGTGATGTCTACTTTGCTACCTGGAACAAGTTTGTGATAGATCACAGCAGGCGTGTTGTCTTTGGTGTTCTTACGGCCAAAAGCAGGGTCAGCCAGTACAGATGCACGAAGTACGTTAGAGTTTTCAAGATAACCTTGGCGTACACCTTCGTTGATCGCATCGTCCAGGCTCATGGTTAAATCAAATTTAACGTCCATGCCCACTTCAACAAATACGTTGACGATACCAGTATCCTGGCAGATAGGGCGGTGGCCTTCTGCACACATGCGTGAGTTAATTAAGATTTGCGCGATCGCATCTTTCGCAGCTTTGTTCTCTTCACGGTCGTACGCACGGCTCATCGCTTGGATGAAGTCTTGTGGATGATAGTAAGAAATGAACTGAAGCGCATCTTTAACCGATGTGATCAAGTCATCTTGCTTGATAATAGTTGTCATACAAATATCTCTTGAGCGGGCTGTTAGCTAGCGGGCTAAATTATAAGACAAATGAATCCGGTTGTGGGCGTTTTGCAGGGACATTGGCCAAAAGTTTATAGTTTAAGCAATAAGGAAAATTACTTTGGCTGAAAGATTGGTTAAAAATGACAGGTTTTTGTCATATTTACTGTCATATTTCAGCTTAAAATTTATTGGAATATAATTAAATATATTCTAAATATATGATTTTTATTAATTAATTAAAATTATGAAAATTTCATCATTGTCATATAACTGTCATAAAACTTTTACATAATGCGCTTATCAAATGAATGATGAGTTTTCTTTATGACCCTGACTAGTGTATTGATGGTAATTGCTTTTAGTCTTTATATCGCTGCTACTTGGTTCTACGGCCAGAAAGAAGATCAAGCTTAAGCTTTATCTTCTTTTTTACATTTTAAGAGCTAAAAAATTAGCCTATCTTCAAATCTTCAAATCTTCAAATCTTCAAATCTTCAAATCTTCAAATCTTCAAATCTTCAAATCTTCAAATCTTCAAATCTTCAAATCTTCAAATCTTCAAATCTTCAAATCTTCAAATCTTCAAATTACCTTAATAAAAAAACAATATTTCAATCATCTTGGCCTTGCCACAACACGCCTGTGACACAGTTATTTTTCTTCATTACATTATTAACCCAGAAAAACCCAAAGCCTGAAAACCCTTACACACAGCCAATTTTTTAGGGCTTAGACTGAGGTCTCTCAACTTCTATAAATAGGGCAATTGGAATGAGTAACTTTAATACAAATGACATCAAAGAACATGCTTCAGTAATTGCTTCAGATGGTACTCAAGTTGGTAAAGTGGATCATTTAGAAGGTCAGGACAAGATTAAATTGACAAGAAGTGATGACGAGAATAATGAGCATCATCTGATTCCGGTCAGCTGGGTAAGCGAAGTGAAAGATGACAGCGTGATCTTGAATAAAACAGCAGAAGATGTGCACAAAGAATGGACCACGGTATAAGCATGATCGTTGCCTGACTTGTTCTGGTTTGGCTTAAATAGTCAAACTGGATGCAAGCTTAAATAGGCACTCTGATCTGTTAAAGTGGTAAATGCCAGCCTGTTCGGCTGGCATTTATTTTGTATCATCAATCTTTTTATTTTAGTTTTATTTACTCATAGCGCGGATTACGAACCTGCATAATTTTTTGAGCTAGACGATCTGTAGATGATAGAACGCCTAATGATTACTGAGAAAACTTATAAATAGATCAATAAAAAAACCACCCGATCTTTTGACCGGATGGTTGTGGAGTAAGTAAAGAAAATTAACTAGCTTGCTGATCTGCCTGAATCGCAGTTAAGGCTATAGTAAATACAATGTCATCGACCAGCGCACCACGTGACAGGTCATTCACCGGCTTGTTCAAGCCTTGCAGCATCGGACCGACACTCACGACATTTGCCGCACGTTGTACCGCTTTATAAGTGGTGTTACCAGTATTTAGATCAGGGAAGATAAACACATTGGCACGACCAGCGACTTGTGAATCTGGTGCTTTCTGACGCCCTACACTTTCAACTGAAGCGGCATCGTATTGCAGTGGACCATCAATCAACAGATCAGGACGACGCTGTTTCGCAATCTCAGTCGCTTTCGCCACTTTTTCTACGTCTGCACCTGTGCCTGAAGTCCCGGTAGAGTAAGAAATCATGGCAATACGTGGATCAATGCCAAAGGCTTTTGCAGAGTCAGCAGACTGAATTGCAATTTCAGCCAGTTGTTCAGCATCCGGATCTGGATTAATCGCACAGTCACCATAAACATAGACCTCATCTGGCAGCAGCATAAAGAACACAGAAGAAACCAGTGAATATTCAGGCGCTGTCTTGATCAACTGGAAAGCAGGACGAACGGTATTGGCAGTCGTATGTACTGCACCAGAAACCAGACCATCCACCTGATCAAGTGCCAGCATCATGGTACCGAGTACGACAGTATCCTGTAGCTGTTCACGCGCCTGCAATTCATTGATTTTGCCTTTACGCAGTTCAACCATTTTTTCCACATAATTCTCGCGAATCAGGTCTGGATCAATAATTTCAAGATCGTGCGGTAATTCAATATTGCGTGCTTTAGCAACTTCAACCACTTCTTCCGGTTTTGCCAGCAAGATACAGTACGCAATCCCACGAGATTGACAGATCGCAGCCGCCTGAATGGTACGTGGCTCATCACCTTCCGGAAGCACAATACGTTTTTTCGCAGTAATCGATTTTTGTACCAGTTCATGACGGAATGCAGAAGGAGACAGACGTGGCTTATAAGAACCATTGATTAGCTGTGCAATCCATTCTTCATTTAAATGACTGGACACAAAACGAGTGACCTGTTCAGCACGTTCAGTATCATCACATGGAATTTCATTGCTTAAATTGGCCAGACTTTGGGCAGTTTCAAAAGTGCTAAGTGGCGTATGCAGAATAGGCAGACCATGTTTAATCGCTGTCTGGCAGAACTCCAGTACAGCCGAATTTGGCTCATAATGTTCAGTCAGTACCAGACCTGCCAATGGAATGCCATTGCTGCTCGCTAAGCTACTTGCCAGCAAGACATCAATACGGTCTGATGCACTAATAATCAGTTCGCCAGCTACAAATTTATGCAATTCATGTTCAATGTTGGACGCAATTAAACTGCTGTGTAAGACACGGCGCTGTTTTGCTTCACCCAAGTTCACCCAGTCTGCTGAAATATGCGCTGCCAGGTCAGAAATACGTGGCACACTTAAAGTATTACTGAATGGAACCAGACCAATGACTGGAAGCTTTTCAGACCCAATATGGGCATGAGTTTTCTGAATAGCTGCTATAAATTTGTTGGTATCACTAATCAGACGTAAACTAGGATCAATGGTCACCGGGATCTGTGCAGAATCTTCCGGTAAGCCTTTGGTGCGCATAAACAATACGCCAGCCATACGAGTAGAAGAGGACCCACCCAAATAACGTAATTGGCTTTCAACTTTTTCAGCTGCCACTTCAGGCTGGTTGATATCAGCATTGCTGACAATGATGACTTTGGCATCGAGTGCCTGCGCCAAGGCTGCATTAAAGCTTGGCGCGAAGGTATCGCGGCTATTGGGCACCAAACCTTCAACAATAATCAGGTCGTGATTTTTGGCAATCTCACGATGCAGGCGTACTGCATCTTCAAGCAATTCATCTGTTTCACCAAGATTAAAGCGCTGAATCAGACTTTCATAAGCAATCGGTTCAACGGTTTCACTTTGGGATAAATGACGATAGAGTGCTGTAGTGCGATCTGTATCCTGACTTTTTTCCTGTGAAAAAGGTTTCACAAAGCCTGCCTTTACCCCTTGGCATTCTAAAGCATATACCAAACCTAAACAGGCTGAAGTTAAGCCAACGCCTTCCCCGGTCGGCACCAATAAAATCGTTTTCATAAGTAATATCAGTCGCGCAATAATAGAAATTAGGTAAAAGGGAACCGGGCTTGCTTATGCAAGCGCAGCTTCAGGTTCAGACTTTTTTGCAGTGGCTTGCTCCACTTCATTCTCTACCACAGAATGAGTTTCTTTCGCGATTCGGCCTTCTTCATCAGTCGGAACTACCCAGATTTGTGGGCCTGTACCATTATCGATCCGGCCTTCAGTACCGCGCTTCAAACTGCTATTAGCGTCTTTATCCAGGTTGAAACCGAAATGTGGTAAATAAGCCATAGTTTTTTCACGGATATAAGCCGAGTTTTCACCAATACCACCGGTAAAGAACAGACCATCAATACGTGGCAGACCACAGCTTAAAGCAGCTAAAGATTTCGCCAGACGGTAGCAGAATACTTCAATCGCAAGAGTCGCATCTTCATTGCCTTGTTCTGAGGCTTCAATCAGAGTACGCATGTCATTAGACAGGTTGTCAGATAAACCAAGCAAGCCACTTTCTTTGTTGAGCATCTTGTCAATTTTATATACATCCCAGCCTAAGTTTGCAGCCAGGAAGCTATGCAAACTTGGATCAACATCACCACTACGAGTTCCCATCACCACACCTTCAAGTGGCGTCAGACCCATTGAGGTATCTACACTTTGGCCATTCCACACCGCACAGGTCGAACTACCATTACCGAGATGCGCTGTTAACCAGCCACCTTGCTTAAAGCTGCCCGCAAGTTCAGAACCGCGATCGGACACATAAGCATGGCTGGTGCCATGGAAACCATAACGACGTACGCCATATTCGGTATAAAGGAATTTAGGCAGGGCATAACGGTAAGCATATGCCGGCATGGTTTGATGGAAAGCAGTGTCGAATACTGCGACTTGTGGCAAGTCTGGGAATAAACGTTTAGTCGCTTCGATCCCGATCAGGTGAGCCGGGTTGTGCAAAGGCGCAAGTGGAGTTGCTTCGCGAATTTTTTCAATAATCTCGTCAGTAATTAGTTCAGCTTTGGTCAGGCTGCCGCCATGTACCACACGGTGACCAATCGCATCCGGCTTGTAGTTCGCCAGACGCTCTAAACCTACTTCTAACGCTTTTTTATGATCTGCAAAAGGAATATGAATATCGACTGGTTCATTGCCGACAGTCACACCTTTAATACGGGCATTTTCTGTGCCTAAGTTCTCAGCTAAGCCGTGAATACGGAAATTCTTTTCTTCAAGCAATAGGGCAAACTTGATTGAAGAAGAGCCACAATTAATAACTAATACTGATTTAGACACGATTGTTTACCCGATTCTAATTAAAATTCTCATCCATTTCGTTGACCTGTCTGCTGGCAAAAGCGACACAAGATAGGTCTGTGATCATGTTTTAACATGGGTTTTTTTACTGTCCTAGATAGACTTTAGCCGATTAGACTTAAGCATTATCGACCACAGCGACAATAATAATTAAAATTTATCAGTTCATAGTTTTCATTTATAAATAAAATACTGCTAAAAAATGATCTATTAAACTGTAGCTTATATTTCTTAAAAATAATGTTTATTTATTCTATCTTTTAGGTATGGATATGAAGAAATTATATGCAATTTTATAAAGGCTGCATATTTACTTGAGCATGTCTTTTATTCATTCAATGCATAAAAAATCAGCCTTGCGAACAAGGCTGATTTTATTATCTATTTACTGGCGAATCTGACCATCACCGAAGACTACCCATTTCTGGGAAGTCAGGCCTTCTAGGCCAACCGGGCCGCGGGCATGAATCTTATCCGTCGAAATACCGATTTCCGCTCCTAGGCCATATTCGAAGCCGTCAGCAAAGCGGGTAGAGGCATTGATCATGACTGAACTCGAATCTACACCAGCTAAAAATTCACGAGCGATACTGTAATTTTCAGTGATGATTGAATCGGTATGATGCGAGCCATATTTATTGATATGTTCAATGGCTTCCTCAACACCCGATACGATTTTAACTGCCAGAATCGGACCTAGATACTCGGTGTACCAATCTTCTTCTGTTGCGGCAACTACCTGATTGCCCAAGATACGCTGGGTTTCACGACAACCACGAAGCTCTACCTGTTTTTCCTGATACAGCTCAGCAATTCGAGGCAGGAAATCTTCAGCAACTTTTTCATCAACCAGCAAAGTTTCCATGGCATTACATACGCCATAACGATGGGTTTTGGCATTCAAAGCAATGGGTAGGGCTTTGAGCAGATCAGCCTGTGCTTCGACATAGACATGACAATTCCCGTCCAGATGTTTAATCACAGGTACACGCGCTTCTTCAGTAATGCGTTCAATTAAGCCTTTACCACCACGCGGTACGATCACATCGACATATTCAGTCAGGGTAATCAGCTGGCCAACCGCAGCACGGTCAGTCGTATTGATCACCTGAACTGACGCTTCAGGTAAGCCTGCCACTTTTAAGCCATGCTGGATGGCAGTCGCAATGGCCTGGTTAGATTCCAGAGCTTCTGAACCGCCACGCAGAATAATCGCATTTCCAGATTTCAATGCCAGTGAAGCAGCTTCCAGAGTTACATTGGGACGTGATTCATAAATCATACCCACTACGCCCAAAGGCACACGCATCTTGCCAAGCTGAATGCCTGTAGGACGATAAGCCATATCGGTGATTTCACCAATTGGATCTTTCAGGCTGATCACATCTTTCAGGCCCTGTAACATACCTTTAAATCGTGCGGGGTTGAGTTCTAAGCGATCAAGCAGGGCACTGTCCAGATTGTTCTGGTGAGCTTTATTCATATCAATCTGGTTAGCAGCCAGAATAGCAGCCTGACTGTTTTCTAAAGCGGTATAAATTGCTGACAATGCACTGTTTTTAGTTTGGGTAGACGCACGAGCCAAAATGCGAGAAGCCTGGCGTGCCTGCTGTCCTACCGTTTGCATGTATTGTTCAATAGACTCTTGCATAGCGGTTCAATCACTTAGAAATTTCACTTTGATATTAACAGTCTGATGCCGGACAATGAAGCCCAACACTTAAAAATCATAAGCTTTTCACTGTTTCTAAACATTTTGAAATTGTTTTATCTTTAAAAGCAGATAAGTGGTTGTAGAATCAGTTGCTTGTGAAAAGCCGCTCTGTATAGAATGAAATGTAGCGACATAGATGTCATTGATATAATTACTACAGCGCAGGATGCGTGTTCAGGATAATCGGAATAATCCTGAAGCATAAAATCTGTAAATAATGACTTGCACAATAAAAATAAGGCAAGGACGGAGGAAAGGAATATGAATTCCATTATCCAGATGGATGCCCAGGCATTGGACCAACATAGCCATTACGGTTTTTTTGATCTTTATGATAAGCACAGTTTTAAGCAACCAGCACGTACGACATGGATCGATGGCTGGAAAATCGAGTATATGGCCATTGCGCGTCCTGATACTTTGCATATGCGCCCAATGGTGATTATTGGGGGAGCTTTTCAGAACTTTAATTCTTACAAATATTGTGTAGAACAGTTATTTGATGCGGGACCTATTATTTTAATTGATTTACCTTCCATGGGGGCCAACCAGCAAATTACTAACGTTGATACCGGCTTATCCGCAGGAACACTTGAACTTGAAGATCTGGCAGCGATGCTAGGCCAATGGCTGGAGCAGATGCAACTGCCTAAGGTGGCTATTCTGGGAATGTCTCTGGGTTCAGTGGTGGCTTCCTGTCTGGCAGATCAGCGTCCTGAACTGGTAGACCGTATGATTTTAATGGGTGTGATGCAAAAGACCCGCAAAAGCTGGCGCATGCTGCTGGAAGAATCTCTGCATTTAATGAAAGAACAGCGCATGGATGAATTCGGCCAAGCGGTGATTCTGTATCTGGTCAATCATGCACGTTTAAAAGAAACCCGCATGTCGCCAACAGCAAAACGGCTGTTTTTTAAACAGATGTCCGAGTTTACTGCGACTGAGCAGGACCGCTATGATATCAACTGTAACCGTCTGTTACGACTGACCAATGTGCCAATTCCTCAATGCAAAGTTTTGGTGGCTTGTGGGCAATATGATAGCTTTACCTTGCCACATGAAAATGCCAATTTTGCCCTGCAATGTCCAAACATGCAGTATGTGCAGATTGCTTCTGCAGATCATGTGCCTCAGTTACAGCGCCGTAAAGAAACCATGCATCTATTTGCAACTTTCCTGCGTGATGAACCGGTTGATCAGCTCGAAGGTATTATCCCGTTCACCCGTGAACAGATGCAGCAGATCGAACGACGTGGTGAAGAACGGATTACGGTTCAGGATCCACAGCGTTATTTAAGTCATCGCCATTCTGATCTGGTGCTCAAGGCAGAAATTGTCGATATGAATTTCTTTGGAGTATTGCTGGAATTGGAGCCTGGATTAACCGATCAGGCAGCCGCATATCCACGTGATCTGGCTTTACATTTGGAAGATGAAGAAGGCGAGTTTAAGATCGAATGTTTAATCTTCGAGCATGATGGCACTCAGTTACGTGCTTTGTTCAAGCATGGCAGTTTTGATGTAGCAGAGCGTTTACTACGTTTTGTCCAGAAAGAGAAAGCACTTCAACAGGCTGAAGTATTCGATGCAGTCATCTAAACAATAAAATTCATAAAAAAAACAGCGTGATTAAACGCTGTTTTTTTTCACCGCATGAATCATCCAGACCAAATCGCCTAGATGTTCATCCTGTTCATAATGAGGATTCTGCTGTCGAGGTTCTGCAAAATAACGTTGTGGCTGTTCGACCTCCACCTGCATAAACCCAGCTTGCTGAAAAAACTGCTGTAGTTCTTGAGGTGATTTAAAATGAAAGGTAAATGCACTGCGTGACATGAATTTTAGCAGACGGCTACAAGCCCAGATAAAGCTTGCCAGTTTATTTTTGACCGGTTCAGGATAAATATCACTAAGATAATGCACTTCACTGAAACCTTGACCATATTCGTTAATACCTTTGAGCAAGGTAAACAGCATTTTTTGATCAAAGTAATTGATCAGGCCTTCACTAATAATGACTAAAGGCTGCTGCGGGTCAAAGACTTTAAAAATATTCGCCAGTTCTGCACTAAAAATATCGCCGCTCAATACTTCCGGGGCATCCTGATCAATCTGCTGCAAAGCATTAGTTTTGATCTTGGCCATATCGGGCAGATCCAATTCCCGATAATTAATCCCGGGAAATTTCTGTCTAAAATTCCAGCTGCGTGGAGAAAGACCGCTGGCAATTTCCAGTACCTGTAATTGAGGATATTCACTAATTAACTGACCTAAGTGTTCGTCAATCATTTGATGACGCTGTTTCAGGGTGGTGCGCATACTGCCACCTACATGACGCTCAGCCCATGACTCCAATGGATGAACCAGTTTGGCAAGGAATTTACCTTTAGAGGTGGCAAATACCGGATGTGAAATCCCCATTTTGTACCAGATATAGCCGGTATAGTGTGCAGTAAAAGAAATATGGCGATGTTGTGAAAGAGATTCTGTCATGTCGTCCTGACCTTATTGTTGTTTTAATTCAATGCTGCTCATCAATATAGCAGTCTTTTCAACATGATAATAAAAAAGGAACACCTTGTCGTGTTCCTTTGTCGTATTCAGATCATTTAAAAATTACAGAACCTGATCTTTAAACTGGCTGATTTCATCACGGATCTGGCGCCATTCATCTCCAATATCCAGTTCAGTGCCGATCTGAATCTCTGGAATTTTTCCGCGCATGCGTTCCAGGCGCTGCTGATTGGGCAATGGCAGATCCTGAATACCCTCAAGTGCAATACACTGTGCTGCGCGATCATTACAGACTAATCCCATATCACAACCTGCTTTTAATGCCGCCTGAATACGGGCATCAGCACCGCCAGCCACACAGGCAGCCTGCATGCTTAAATCATCCGAGAACAGTACGCCGTCGAAGCCAAGTTCTTGACGTAACACTTTCTGAATCCAGAATTCTGAGAAACCGGCTGGATTTGGATCAACCTGACTATAGATAACATGGGCAGGCATAAGCGCATCCAGTTGGGATTGTAACTGGATAAAAGTCTGCATATCCTTTTGCTGGATTTCTTCATAGCTGCGCATATCAATGGCAGCGGCCACATGCGAATCGGCCTTAACCGAACCATGTCCCGGGAAATGCTTACCGGTCGAAGCCATACCAGCACGTTTTATACCTTTCAGGAAAGCACCAGCTAGTGGAATAATATCCTGAATATTTCTGGCAAAGCTCCGGTCGCCAATTACATCGCTAATATCATTCAGATCCAGTACAGGCGCAAAACTGAAGTCAATTCCGACAGCCAGTACTTCAGTCGCCATCAACCAGCCACATTTCTCGGCCAGTTCCAGCGCTTTTTCACGATCCGTCTGATAAAGCTCACCAAATTTGCCCATGGCAGGCAGCAGGGTAAAGCCCTGTTTCAGGCGCTGTACCCGGCCACCTTCCTGATCCACCGCAATCAGAATATCTGGACGGACCTGACGCATATGATCAGTCAAAGCGCGGACTTGGGCAGGAGATTCAATATTGCGACCGAATAAAATTACACCACCGACTTGTGGTGCACCCAAGAGTTCAATATCTTCTTGAGTAAGGGTAGTGCCTGCGATGTCGAGCATCAATGCGCCAATCATATGCGGAATCCATTTTAGAATTTTCGGGGAAAACAATACCTGAATTCTGCAATGATTTGCTACACTTTGTCAGCACAGAATATGATAAAACTACACGACATAAACATATTAAGTTGTTTAAGATGCTGAATACTTTAAGTTCTGCTCGAAAAGCAACACGGTCAAATTGGTCTTGAGGCCAAGGAAGTACGAATTATTTATGAAATTTCAAACAATAGCTTGTGCAGTTGCGATTGCGACAGGCGGATTATTTTTTACCCATGTGGTGAATGATGCAATTGCAGCTGATGGTAAAGAAGTAGTCAGCAAAGCAGTGCTTCAACCTTCTCAAGAACAGGCATTGGTATCCCGACAACTGGCAACTCTCGTTGATCGCCAACATTATTTGAATATGCGTCTGGATGCTCAGACTTCACAGCGTATCTTTGATTTTTATATTGATAGTCTGGATGCAGATCACAGTCTTTTTCTGGCATCTGAAATAGAAGATTATAAAAAACGCTATGGCGCTACTTTCGGTGCCAATCTGAAAGCCGGCAATTTGTCTGGCCCTTATGAAATTCATGCGCAGTATCGTGAGCGTTTAGCCCAGTTCTATACCTTTATGCTGGAAGAACTGAAAAAACCGCAAAACCTGAATCAGAAGAATGTATATATTGAAACGGATCGCGAAAAAGCGCCATTCTTTAAAACTCAGGCTGAACAACGTGCTCACTGGTCAAAAATGCTGGTTTCTCAGCTGATTAACCTGACGATCAGTAAGGAAGAAGAGCAAGCTAAGCAGAATGCACTCAAAGCCAATCCAGAACTGGCAAATGGCCAGGATCTGACTGGGCCGGAAGATTTAACACCTGCTCAAACTCTGACTAAGCGTTATACCCGTCAGTTAGAACGTCTCAGCCGGATCAAGAGCGATGATGTACTGGACAAAACCCTCAACGCGATGATGCTGACTTATGATCCGCACAGTAATTATTTCCCGCCTGTAGATGCGATGGAGCTGAACCGTCAGACTACATTGCAGCTGGAAGGGATTGGAGTGTCGATTCGTCCGGAACGTGGTAATGAAGATTACACCAAGATTGAAACCATTGTAGAAGGTGGGCCTGCCAGCAAATCAGGACAGGTAAAATCAGGTGACCGTATTGTTGGCGTTGCTCAAGACGGCGAACAGATGGTTGATGTAATCGGCTGGCCGAGCAATGAAATTGTTGGCCTGATTCGTGGTAAGCGCGGCACCAAAGTAACGCTGAAGTTATTAGGCCCGGGTGCGACCATGGGACAGGCGCGTAATGTTAGTCTTGTACGTGATGTGATTCAGGAAGAAGATGCCGGGGTTAGAACCCGTACCGTTGAAATCCAGCGTGATGGTAAAAAATATCAATATGGTGTGATTGAAATTCCATCTTTCTATCTGAACTATCGTGCCCGTCGTGCGGGTAACGACTACCGTTCCGTATCAGAAGATACCAATAAGGCCCTGAAAGAGCTGGCTGCGAAGAATGTTGCCGGTATTATTGTAGACTTGCGCAATAACCCGGGTGGTTCACTTGAAGAAGTGGCACGTATGCTGGGACAGGTGATCAAGTCAGGTCCTGTGGTTCAGATTCGTGATGGTAACGGTAATGTCAGCGTCTTTGAAGATGATGATGGTGGTGCACAAACTTATGCCGGTCCATTGGCAGTAATGGTGAACCTGGCTTCTGCATCTGCAAGTGAAATTTATTCAGCAGCAATTCAGGATTATGAACGCGGTATCGTGATTGGTAGTACCACAACAGGTAAAGGAACTGCGCAGGTTCAGCTAGATAGCTTGGCACATGGTCAGGCAACGCTGACTCAGCGTAAGTTCTACCGTGTGACGGGGGGTAGTACCCAAAACAAGGGCGTGATTCCGGATATCAAGCTGGTCGATATCTATAACGAAGAGTTTGGTGAACGTAAGGCTAAAAATGCCCTAGAGTGGGATACGATTCCAACTGCGCCATTTAAACGTGAAGGTGTGGTACAAAAATATGTACCGGAACTGGCCAAGTTATCTCAACAGCGTGTCGCTCAGAATCCTCAATTCAAGTATCTGGAACAGCGTACAGCGGCTATGAAAAAAGTCGAAGACCAAAAACGTGTAGTTCTGGATCTGGAACAGCGTAAAGCTGAGTTGCTGGATATCGAGCGTAAAGCTTTAGAAGCTGAAAATGCCCGCCGTGCTGCAACCGGCTTAAAACCTTATCCAAACTGGGAAAGTTATCAGGCATCTCTGGATGCCATGGTTGAAGCCCGGGCGAAAATGAAAGCCAAAGAACGTCCGGCATTACCGGAAGAAGAAGCTTTTGTGCTGGAAGCCGCACATGTCTTGGCTGACTATGCTCAAGTACAGTCAAAACAGTAACTTTAACATAAAGTAATATAAGTTCTAAAAACAGCCTATTTCGATAGGCTGTTTTTTTGTGCAAATAAAATGCAATATCAATTAAATATAAAGTGCTATGTAACTAAATAAAAAAGAAAAATTTGTGATTTATGTCGAATAAAAAAGCTGGAATATTAAATTTAATCAATTGATAAAATCTCAAAGACTTCTAATATATAAGCTGAATTTTTTATTTTATCGATTCAGGGCAATTTTAAACTCCACTCCAGCTACTGAAGAGATAAAAATATTGCAATAAATTTTGTATATAGCTTCAAGTTTGAAGCAGTCGGGATGAACTCTGAAAAGAGTATTTTATTTTTTATAGGGCGTAAATTTAGCGGGGAATCGTGCGAATACAGCTGCGCAATAAAATAAAAATGATCGCCCAGATGGAACATTTTATATGATTCATGCTCATCATGATGTCAGTCTGCTCATTGGATCGATGGCTGTGGCATTTATTGCCTGCTATTTGACGCTTACGCTTGAGCAGATGCTATTTCGTAATGTATCGCTAAGGTTGAAAACCCTTATTTTACTGTTCAGCGGTGGCTTGCTGGGGCTAGCAATCTGGGGAATGCATTATGTCGGCATGACGGCAGCTCATTTTCCTGATGCTTATGATATAGATACTGCACTCACCTTAAGTTCTTATGTGATTGGCTTTGTGGGAGCAACCTTTGCCATCTGGCTCACCACCCGTAAAACTTTGCCTTGTGCCCGTCTGATTCTAGGGGCTGTCCTGATGGGGCTGGGTATGTCAGGAATGCACTATGTGGGCATGCTGGGCCTGAATGTTAAAAATCATGTGACTGCCTATCACCCTTTATTAATGATCTGTTCGATTCTGATTGCGACAAGTGGGGCTGGACTCAGTTTCTGGGTGGCATTCAAATATCGACAGGCAGTGCAAAGTACGATCCGGATGAAGCTCGTGGTCGCAAGTATGCTCACGTTGACCATTGTCGGGATGCATTATACGGGAATGGCGGCACTCAGTTTTTATGAAAATGCCCATCCATTGAGCAAGATCAGTCATTCCCACTATGACTTGCTATTTTCAGTCATCCTGATTAGTTGTCTGGTACTGGTGACTGCATTTGGCGTAGCCATGCTGGAGTTACGCTTTGAATCACGTAACCGTCAGCTGATGCTGGCCAATAAAGAGCTGGCGAATCAGGCGATTCAGGATAATCTCACCAAACTGCCAAACCGTTTATATCTGGTCAAATATGCACAATTGCTGTTTTCTGGCCGGCAGCAAGATGCTCAGCATGAAATCGCTTTTTTATATATTGATTTGGATCGCTTTAAAGCCGTGAATGATGTGTTTGGCCATCACGTTGGGGATCAGCTACTGATTCAGCTGGCTTATCGTATTCATCAAATTCTGGGAGATGATTCCAAACTGCTGCGTATCGGTGGCGATGAATTTCTGCTGGTGCTGGAAAATACTACAGTAGAACAGGCCTCGAAAATATCAGAAAAGATTCTGGAACTGATTCAGGAAAGTTTCCAGATCAGTGGCAAGACCATCAATATCTCGGGCAGTATCGGGATCGCCATGTATCCGAAGCATGGCCAGAATCTGCAGGATCTGCTGATCAATGCAGATGCCGCCATGTTGACTTCCAAGTATCAGGGACGGAATACCTATTCTGTTTTTAATTTCTCGACCGATCAGCATGAAAGCAAAAGCCAGAGTAAACTGATCAATGATCTGTATAAGGCAGTAGAAGAACAGCAATTTATCTTGGTTTATCAGCCAAAATTTACCCATGATGAGCAGATCTGTGGTGTAGAAGCGCTAATCCGCTGGAAGCACCCATTGCATGGTTTGCTGGGTCCGAATATGTTTATTCCCGGAGCAGAAAAAACCGGTTTGATTATTCCGATGGGCTACTGGGCTCTAGAGCAGGCCTGCAAACAGATTCAGCTCTGGGAAGCTGATCATGCTGATTTTTTCCCAATCGGCGTCAATTTATCTGCGGTTCAGTTTGAGCATAAGCATCTGATCAGCACACTGGAACAACTTCTGAATCAATATAAAATTGATCCTCAACATTTGATGATCGAGATTACCGAATCGACTGCCATGCATCATATTGATTCGAGTATCCGGACTTTGCAGCAGTTGCGTCAAATGGGCATCCAGTTGGCGATTGATGATTTTGGTACCGGGCATTCTAGCTTCCTGTATTTAAAAAACCTGCCTGTCGATGAGCTGAAAATTGACAAGGAATTTATTCAGGGTCTGAGTGCAGGTTCCAAGGAAGAAATGATTCTTGAAAGTATTATTCAGCTGGCCATTAAACTCGGTTTAAAAGTGACAGCTGAAGGAATTGAAACTGTGCAGCAGGCAGAAATTTTAACCCGTTTGGGCTGTCAGCAGATGCAGGGCTATCTGCTGGGTAAACCGATGGATGTCGAGCAACTTGAAGCTAGGGCCTTTGTTTCTTGAACCCGGTAAATCACTATTTAGAATTTTTTATGATTAAACTAATCAATTGTAAATTATAAAATTTATGTGGTTATCGATTTATAATTTCTAGATTGGGTAGTGAATTAAATCCGTTAAATCGACGAGCCAAAAAAATATCAGTTCAACCAGAAAAGAGAATGGGAAACTGCGATTTCTCCAGTTTATAGGGCTGCTTATTGGCTCTAGAAATCTGCTACAATATCGTCAATTTTTCATATTGATCGTATTTGATCTTGAGCACTGCGGTTCTGCAGTAGGTATTTTCCATGAGTTTTAAAGATGAGTTAGCGGCACAGGTCGCTCAGCGACGTACATTCGCCATTATTTCCCACCCCGATGCCGGTAAAACCACCATGACAGAAAAACTGCTGTTATGGGGTCAGGCCATTCAGGTTGCAGGTATGGTGAAAAGCCGTAAATCGGATCGTGCAGCCACTTCTGACTGGATGGAAATGGAAAAAGAGCGTGGGATTTCGATCACCACGTCCGTCATGCAGTTCCCGTTCAAGGACAAGATGATTAACCTGCTCGATACCCCGGGACATGAAGATTTCTCGGAAGATACTTACCGTACCCTCACTGCGGTAGACTCAGCGCTGATGGTGATTGACGGTGCAAAAGGTGTCGAGGAACGTACCATTAAATTGATGGAAGTGTGTCGTATGCGTGACACCCCCATCATTTCTTTCGTCAACAAAATGGACCGTGAAATCCGTGAGCCTTTAGAGCTGCTGGATGAAATTGAAAATGTCCTGAAAATTAAATGTGTGCCGATTACCTGGCCACTCGGTACAGGACGTGACTTTGCAGGTGTCTATAACCTGCTCGAAGAAAAGTTCTATGTCTATAAAGCCGGTTTTGGTTCAGTGATTACTGATATCGAAGTTCGTGATGGCTATGATCATGCAGACTTACGTGAAAAAGTCGGAGAGCTGGCTTGGGCGGCATTTGAAGAATCGTTGGAACTGGTACAAATGGCGAATGAGCCATTAGATCGTGAAGAATTCCTGGCAGGCCGTCAAACTCCAGTGCTGTTCGGTACTGCTTTGGGTAACTTCGGTGTCGACCATGTTCTGGATACATTTAGCGAATATGCACCACCTCCAAAAGCGCATCCAACTCAAGACCGTAAAGTAGAGGCGGATGAAGAAGGTTTCACAGGCTTTATCTTCAAGATTCAGGCCAATATGGACCCGAAACACCGTGACCGTATTGCTTTCATGCGAATCTGTTCAGGTAAGTATGAAAAAGGCATGAAAATGAAGCATGTGCGTATCGATAAAGATATCCGCATTAGTGATGCCTTGACCTTCCTGGCCGGTGACCGTCAGCATCTGGAAGAAGCATGGCCGGGCGATATTATTGGTCTGCATAACCACGGTACCATCCAGATCGGTGATACCTTCACTTCAGGTGAAAAACTGCAATTTACTGGTATTCCGCACTTTGCACCGGAAATGTTCCGCCGTGTCCGTCTGAAAGATCCATTGAAGTCAAAACAGCTGCAAAAAGGTTTGAAAGAGCTGTCTGAAGAAGGTGCAACTCAGGTCTTCATGCCACAAAACAGCAATGACCTGATTGTCGGTGCTGTGGGTGTGCTGCAGTTCGAAGTGGTAGCGTATCGTCTGAAAGAAGAGTACAAGGTGGACTGTATTTATGAGCCGGTGAGCATCAATACAGTACGTTGGGTATCTTGCGAAGATGAGAAGAAATTTAATGAATTCAAGAAAAAAGCCCATGACCAGTTATCTGTTGATGGTGGTGGTCATTTGACTTATCTTGCACCAAGCCGAGTAAACTTACAGCTGATGCAGGAACGTTATCCGGATATCGTATTCCGTAACACACGCGAACACTAAGCCTTCAGGCTTGGAAAATGTTAAACAGCTTCTCCGGAAGCTGTTTTATTTTGTGCTACATTTAGACGACTCATTACTTATATCTCTAAAAAATCATGAAGTTTAGTAAGGAAATCCTGCTCGGTTCAGTCATGGGCTGTAGTTTGTTACTTGGTGCATGTGATAAAAATGAAAAAGAACAGCCAGTGATAGAACAGAAAAAATCTGCAGCAGTCACCCCTGAAGAAAAAGCCAAAGTTTTGCCTTATCTGAATATTCAGGAGAAACCGGCCGATATTGCCTTGCCATTTTGTGAAACTAAAAACTGTATTAATCTGGATATTCAGACCTTAAAGACAGCCGATGCCTGGCTAAACCAGTCTATTGAAAAGCAGCAGGCGAAAGTGATTCAGGATCAAATTGGCCTAAAGCAGGATATGAGCCTGCAGCAGGCGGTTAATGCCTATGTAAAAAAATCCGATGCCTGGCAAGCCCAGCTCAAACTGAATAAGGCCTACGAATTATCTCTTTATACCCGTATTCCTTATCAGCGCAATCAATTTGTGTTAATGCAAATTGGGGTAGACAGCACTCAGGAAAATATCCGTGTCAATGAACGCTATTATTTCTTTGTGGCTGATCGTGTGCAGCAAAAAATACTCAGTCCTCTGGATATTATCAATCCTGAACAGCAGTTGCAGATGGACCAAATTGTGCAGCAGGCTTACCAAAAATGGTTAAAGGACAATAATGCGGAAGTCCAGCAGAAAGCTCCAAAAAAACTGTATTGGGGGCAGGCGGACTGGTTCTTTGATCAGGAAGGAATTGGTCTACATTATCGGAGTCAGGAAATTAGCAAAGATGCCAAACAACTGGACATCTATTTAACCAAAGAACAAACACAACAAGTCTTGAAAGTGGATATTTATCAGAATATGTTCTAACAGGTAGGTCCTGCAAGGATAAATGATGATGTTGAATAAAGGTTAATGCATGTCAAATTATAAGAATGTTTTATGTCTGTCAGTATTGGCATCAGCAGTTTTGCTGAGTGCCTGCCAGCCTAAGGAAAGAGAGCCGAAAGAACCTGCTGCACCTGAAGTGGTACAGGCTCAGCCTGAAGTGCTGAAGCTGAGCGGTGATACTGAGAAGCTGAAACTGGCCTTGCCTGAATGTGAAGGAAAAAACTGTCCTGAGATTTCTATTGAGCGATTGAAAAGCAATCAGTCATTTATTGATGAATGGATAGATCAGCAGATTCTGCAGCAGCTACAGGGTATTTTGTCTATTGATGCGATCGAACCGGCGAAAGCATCGGCTGCCAGTGAAGCTGAAGCCGCTGCTTCCGAACCGCAAACTGCATTAGCCAATGTCCAAACTCCGAAACAGCAGCTTGAACAGCAGATTCAGCCGCATATGCAGACTTTCCTGAATCTGGATAAGGAGTTGAAAGCACTCAGTGCCAGCCATAGTATCAGCCTGATGATCAAACCGAGAATTCTGCAGTCTGGTGATCCACTCGCGACTGTGGTCTTAAACAGTACCCATTATCTGGGTGGTGCGCATGGCGCTTCTGCTCAAACCTACTACAATTTTGATCTTGAGCAGAAAAAGCTGATTAAGCTGGACGATATCATTCTGCCTAAACAAAAGGCTCAGCTCGAAGCCAAAGCTTATGAGGCTTTTAAAACCTGGGTGATGGAATCTAAACTGGCCAATGATGTAGCCGAATATGAACAGGCCTGGAAATTCAAACTGACGGATAATTTCTATCTGTCTAAACAGGGACTGGCGCTGCAATATGCTGAATATGAGATTGGTCCTTATGTGGTCGGTTTGCCACGTCTGGTCATTCCTTATGAACAGTTGAATGGCATTTTGAAACCTGAATATCTGCCTCAAACAGAGAACGCTGCTTCAGAAGCCGAGCCTGCAACTCCTGCCAAAGCACGCTGATGGTTTCGTTATTTGATACCCATACCCATTTTGATGTTCCCGATTTTGATCATGATCGGGAACAGCTGGCTTATGCATCCAAAGCAGCAGGGGTGGAGCATCTGGTCTTAATTGGTTTTTTACAGAGCCGGTTTAAGGATTTATTGCAGACGCATCATTTTATTAATGAGTTGGCCAATGCACCACAAAGCCATCTGGCACCCGGCCTGCATCCATTCTATATTGAGCAGCATCAACTAGAGCATTTACAGGATCTGGAGCAGTTATTAAACACAGAGCCTTGTATTGCGATTGGTGAAATTGGCTTGGATACTTTTGATAAGCGGCATAAACAGCCGGAACTTTTTCAGAAACAGAAGGATTTTTTTGCTGCACAGCTGGAACTGGCGCAGCAGTTTGATAAACCTGTGTTACTGCATATCCGTAAATCCCATGCCGATGTTTTACAGATTCTAAAACAGCATCGGTTTAAGCAAGGTGGTATTGCCCATGCCTTTGGTGGCGGGATTGAAGAGGCGAAAGCCTTTATTAAACTGGGCTTTAAGCTTGGAATAACAGGGCAAATTACCAATCCGAATGCCAAAAAACTGCATCAGGTGGTACAGCAGGTAGGACCGGAACATCTGGTACTTGAAACCGATTGTCCGGACATGACGCCCTTATGTTGCCAGCATTCGACAGAACAGCGGACTCGCAATACGCCTGCCAATCTGCCTTATGTTTTGCAAGGCTTGGCCAAGAGTCTGCATATGGATCAGGATGAACTGGCACAGCAGCTCTGGAAAAACACCCATCAGGCTTTACATCTGGCGATCTAAGATAAAACCCTACATCGGTCGGAAAGCGTATTTCAATGTATGATCCAGTGAAAAAAGGTGCATTATGCAATTTCTAAAATGCTTGAGACTTGGCATCATGCATATAAATTATTTTGAGTGAGATTCACATGGCACAAGGACTATTGGCGGGTAAGCGCTTCTTGATCGCAGGTATTGCAAGTAAATTATCAATTGCTTTTGGTATTGCTCAGGCATTACATCGTGAAGGTGCAGAACTCGCTTTTACTTATCCAAATGAAAAGCTGAAAAAACGTGTAGATGATTTTGCTGCACAATTCGGTTCGGAATTGGTTTTTCCTTGTGATGTGGCCGTAGATGCTGAAATTGACAATGCATTTGCAGAACTGGCAAAACACTGGGATGGTCTGGATGGCGTCGTACATTCAATCGGTTTCGCACCAGCACATACCCTAGATGGTGATTTCACTGACGTGACGGATCGCGAAGGCTTTAAGATTGCCCATGACATCAGTGCTTACAGCTTTATCGCGATGGCACGCGCTGCGAAGCCATTACTGGCTGTACGTCAAGGCTGCCTGTTAACGCTGACTTATCAAGGTTCTGAGCGTGTGATGCCAAACTACAATGTGATGGGTCTGGCGAAAGCTTCTTTAGAGGCAGGTGTACGTTACCTGGCATCTAGCTTGGGCGCAGAAGGTATTCGTGTCAATGCGATCTCAGCCGGTCCAATCCGTACATTAGCAGCGTCTGGTATTAAATCGTTCCGTAAAATGCTGGACCTAAATGAAAAAGTGGCTCCACTAAAACGCAATGTGACCATTGAAGATGTCGGTAATGCAGCATTGTTCCTGTGCTCACCATGGGCGAACGGGATTACTGGTGAAATCATGTATGTCGATGCGGGTTATAACACAGTAGGTATGAGTGCTGAACTGATGCTGGATGCAGAATAAGTCGCTTTAAAAGATTAATTCTCAGCAGAGAAAAACCCTCAAGTTTTTGAGGGTTTTTTTATTTTTAACTCTAATTGTTAATGATGTAAGTCTGATGACAAAGGATACAAGAATTTGGATCAAAATAATTTATCTTTCAGGACTTTCCCACTAAGATGCTTAATATAAAAACAATACAGGACAATTAAGGATGTTTAAAAATTTTTTAATCAGCATGATTTTTGTGATGGGAACTGTGGGGATCACCACGTCGGGCATGGCAGCAGACAATCACTATCATGACAATATGCATGAACTTGACCATCATTTAAAAAATTTCAAATCTGCCAAGGATAGCAAAGAGGCGCGGGCAGCATTGCAAGGCATGCAAAAATCTGTGGAAGTCTGCCAGAAAAATTTACCATCAGGTCTACAAAAGCTAAAATCCAAAGATGCAAAAATTACGGCTTATCAGGGATTGTTAACTGACTTATTGAAAGAGATTAAACAAGCTGAGCAACTTGTTGCAGCCAATCAGCTAGCCAAAGCACAAACATTGACAGAGAAAATGGATCAGATTAAAAAGCAGGGGCATCAAGCCTTTAAATAAGCCATAAAAAAGACCGCAATTGCGGTCTTTTTTAACTTCAAGATCAAGTGATTAAGCTTGACCTTCAACAGCAGCAGCTTGCGCACGTTGCATGTTCGCTTCAAATTCAGCATCGAAGTTGATTGGAGTAAGCAGCAATTGCGGGAAGCTACCTTTAGTGACCATATCATTCACCGCTTCACGAAGGAACGGGAACAGAATATTCGGGCAGTAAGCACCAAGAATGTATGGCAGACGCTCTTCTTCCACGCCATCAATCAGGAAAATCCCTGCTTGAGTCACGTCAACGATAAACGCTGTATCACCTTCATTGGTTGCTTGAACCACAACTTTTAAAGCCACTTCAAAATGAGTCGGATCAATTTTTTCTGCAGAAGAAGAAAGGTTGATGTTTAACTCAGGTTGCCATTGCTTGGTAAAAACTTGTGCCCCAGGAACTTCAAAAGAAATATCTTTAGTGTAAATACGCTCTAATGCCAATTGTGGTTGAGCTTGTTGTTCTTCACTCATTCTTTAATCCTTGATATGAGGTAGGTTTTAGTAAATTAAGCCAATAATTCGTCTAGTTTGCCTTCACGCTCTAGGGCATAAAGTTGATCAAAACCGCCGATAAATTGTTCATTAATAAAAATCTGTGGCACGGTACGATGATTGGTGCGTTGCATCAATTCAAGACGCACTTCAGGGGCTTCATTCGATAAATTAATTTCTTTGAATGCAACACCTTTGCGCTCAAGGAGCTGTTTTGCACGGATACAATACGGACATACTGTCGTCGAATAAATAGTAACTTCAGCCATGATCAATCTCCTGTTCGCAGATTATTTGCTTTTCACCAAAGGTAAACCTTGAGCTTTCCAGTTTGTAATGCCGCCATCCAGACGGTAGGCATCTGCATGACCTACCTGTTGAAGCGCAGAACCTGCAACTTGCCCAAGATTACAAATGAACACCAACGGGCGATCAGATGCTTTTAACTCATCAACGTGTTTTGTAATTTGGCTATATGGAATGTTACGGCTACCACTGATGTGACCTTCACGGAAGTCTTTGGCATCACGTAAATCAATCAGCATGGCATTTTTTGCTTTAACTAAAATTCCCAGCGATTGCGGAGAGATTTTGCGACCATTACGTTGACCTTCGATGATGAAGAAGACAACCACGAGTACCGCGAGTGTTCCAAACAAGAAGGGGTGATTCCCCATAAACTCGAACCAACGTTCCACAATTCACCTAATTACAATTTTAAAATTGCCAAGAGTATAGCTCATAAATATGGTGATCAAAATCACCGCTTCAAGGGCTAAGCCTTAAGAAAATTAATTTTTTTGCTGTGCTTCGTTAATTTCGCCGATTAAACGTAAATAGCTTTCCAGTCGGCGCGGCAAAATTTCCCCTGTTGATGCTGCCTGACGTAAGGCACACTGCTTTTCATGCTTATGTGTGCAGTTACGGAACTGGCAGTGACCGAGCAAGTTTTCAATTTCCGGAAAACCACTTTGGACTTTATCCAAGGTCAGATGCCAGAGACCAAATTCACGAATCCCTGGTGAGTCGATGAGAGCAGCGCCATCGCCAAAGGAAATCAGACGTGTGGAGGTCGTCGTATGCTGACCCAGTGCCGAGTTTTCAGAAATGACATTAGTTTTCTGTGCAGCATCCGGGACGATGGCATTGATCAGCGTACTTTTACCTACACCAGACTGACCGACAAACGCTACAGTTTCCTCATTCAGACGAGCGGATAGTTCTGTCAGATCGCCATCGGACTGGGTTTGCATGACTTCATAACCCAAATCTTTATATTCTTTAAGCAGATCAAGAATCGGATCATTTTCCTTGAGCAAATCTGATTTATTGAGCACTAAAAGTGCTGGAATCTCTGCATCTGCACAAGCCACCAGATAACGGTCAATCAAACCTGGTGCTGGTTCAGGCAATGGCGCGAACACAATCACAATCAGGGAAATATTGGCGGCAACCGGTTTAACCTTGTGGTAACGGTCAGGACGGGTCAGCAAAGAAGTGCGCGGATGAATCGCTGTAATAATGCCGAGTCCGGTATTGGGATCAGCCTGCCATTTGACCCGGTCACCTGTTACCAGCAATTCCAGGTTAGTTCGGGTATGGCAGCGCCAGACACTCCCTAGTTCAATCGGTTTCCAGAATGGCTCAGGTTCACCTTCAGCCACGACCGGTTTTTCAGGATGCTGTTCAGGTACAGACAAGGCCTGGACTTCAAGCTGGCGGCCATAATGCTGCACGACCAGTCCTTCCAGGTCTTGAGAGGTATCGATCTCTTCCTGACGCGTTTTGTGCTGTTTTTGAATACGACGTTGTTGTTGTTCAGTTAAACGACGTTTACGTATTAAAGCCATTCAAATCCTAAAAAACCATGGGAGCGAGATGGCAAAAATAGCATGAAGCAGGGTGTCAGTTACAGCATCGACGTAATAAATTTGCTACTATAAATGTTTTATAGCCTAATAAGATTGCACATTTATGAGCAGCACCCCGGATAGCCGCCTGATTTGGATTGACCTGGAAATGACAGGTCTGGATACAGATAATGACCAGATTATTGAAGTTGCCACGATTGTAACGGACGATAACCTAAATATTCTTGCCGAAGGGCCCGTGCTAGCTGTGCATCAATCTGACCGTATCCTGAATGCGATGGACGAGTGGAATACTCGCCAGCATGGTCAGTCTGGCCTGATTGAGCGTGTACGCCGCAGTAAATTGACTGCTCAGGATGCAGAACGTGAAACGATTGAATTCCTGAAAAAATGGGTCAATCCAAAAGTATCGCCGATGTGTGGTAACTCGATCTGTCAGGACCGTCGCTTTCTGCACCGTTTAATGCCTGAACTGGAACAGTATTTCCATTACCGTAATCTAGACGTATCTTCAGTAAAAGAGCTGGCAAAACGCTGGCGCCCTGAAATCATGAGTGGTCTGAAGAAAAATGCTTCGCATCTAGCGATGGATGATATCCGTGATTCGATTGCTGAACTGAAATATTATCGTGAATATTTCTTCATTATGAATAAATAATCCGAGCAAATAAAAAAGAGGCGAAAGCTTCTTTTTTATTGCTTGGCAGAAAGTTTCTTGTGATAAAAGTTTTCACTGCTTTCAAACAGTACCCAGGTCAGAAGCACTAGAGCAAGATGGGTCTGGGTTTCATATTGATCCAGGATAATCAAGGCAAATAATCCCAAAGTCAGGATACGGATCATAATACTGAGATAATAATTTTTCTGCTTTTTAAAGGTTAAACCGTAAAGATAGAGCAGGAACAGTAAAACCATCAGGGCAAAAAGGGCGTTAAATAGCATACTGATCTGACTCCCTTTAGGACAATAATAATTGAAATATTGTGAAGTTTGTGCTGGTTGTAATTTGATCGATTTTACGTGTATTAGCGATGGCACAAGAAAGCTTTTTTGACTGATTTTGTATCTGGATTTTAGTGGCAGTAAAGTGCCCATGATTTTGCTAAAATGCTCTGGTGTTTTTCTTGCTATTGATGACCTATGACTGATCTGCTTCAAGATGATGAGTATGACCGCCGTTTTGCAGGTGTAGCTAAAATTTATGGTGACGATAGCTTTCATCATTATGAAAACAGTCACGTGATGGTGATCGGAATTGGCGGTGTTGGTTCATGGGCAGTCGAAGCATTGGCACGTACCGGGATTGGTGAGCTCACACTGGTCGATATGGATGTGGTCGCAGCATCGAATATTAACCGTCAGTTACCAGCTATGACGGCGACACTAGGATGTGAAAAAATCGAAATCATGGCAGAACGCTGCCGTTCGATTAATCCACGCATCAAGATCAATCTGATTGACGATTATCTGACGCCAGAAAATGTGAAAGAAATTCTGTCAGGAAATCCTGACATCATTCTGGACTGTATCGATGACGTCAAAGCAAAGTTTGCCCTGATGTTGCATTGCCGTTTTAACAAGATTCCATTGATTGTATCCGGTGGAGCAGGCGGTAAACTGGATCCTTTAAAAATCCGGGTAGCGGATTTATCCAGAACCGAACAGGATCCAATGCTGGCAAAATTACGTGCGCAATTACGTGCTAAAGGCATCTGTAAAAAGCCAAAAGAAAAATTTGGGATCACTTGTGTCTACTCTATCGATAATCCATTCTCGAGTGCGGATGTTTGTGCAAGTGCGGGTCTACGCTGTGGTGGTTATGGTTCTGCAGTGGTAGTGACCTCTAGCTTCGCCATGGTTGCGGTATCGGAAGTATTGAAAAAGCTTGATAGCAAAAGACTGAAAGCCTGATTGAGTCAACAAAAAAAGCACACGATCTGTGCTTTTTTTTATGCTAAGTTTAAAATGAATTTTTAAACATATAACAAAAACAATCTTTTGGTTTTGGAGCAGCTATGTGGTTTTTGCTAGTGCTGGTTTTGGGGATTGGGGCTTTAGTAATCTGGATGTGGAAACGTCCTGATCCGGTGAAACGTGATCAGGCCAAAGCCGTGCATCATGATCTATGGATTGAACAGATTGATGCTCAATTGAAGTATGCAACCCGTCTAAGTACGGATCCGCATCACCCGGACTATGGACGTGCCTATCAAATTTATCAGGGGCTGGCCCAGCAGCAGGAATTGCCACAGGCTTATGTAGGTATGGCCTTGATGCACTTAAACGGACAAGGGCGTGAGCAGAGCATAGAAAAAGCCATAAGCTTTCTTGAAAAAGCTTATAGTTTAGGTGGTGAGGATGCAGCCTATCATTTAGGCCAGATCTATGATGGTCATCAATACCAATTAAATGATCCTGAAAAAGCCTTGTACTGGTATCGGCATGCGGTCGCGCGTGGTCATCTGGATGCGCAGTATCGCATCACTGAGCTGGCTGAATCTGACCATGACACTGCAGAACAGCAACGTCTGCAACTGTTAATTCAAAATGCCGAGCAGGGACATGCCAATTCACAGTATCAGTTAGCCCAATATTATTTGGCGGATGGTACAGCGCAAGATTTAAGTCTGGGTATTCACTATCTGTTTCTGGCAGCACAGCAGGACCACTTGGCGGCCAATCAGGATATTGCCGAAGCCTATGCAAATGGCAAAATCTTGCCCAAAGATCAACAGCAGGCTTTGAGTTTCATTAAACGCTGTATTCATCTCGGTGATCAGAGTGGTTTATATGATTACTATGCCGGCGTGTTACTCGGTACTATTGATCCTGATCAACGTCAACGGGTGTTTAAGCATCTATTACAGCAGTCCAAAGAACATAAAGATGCACAGGCCAAAACCCTGATCGGTCTGGCTTATTTTCATGGCTGGTATGTACAAAAAAATGAAACCATGGCATTTCGCTACTGGTCTGAAGCAGCACAAACCCAGCATCCACAGGCCTTGAGTCTGATTGCCGCACTATATTTTGAATCCTATCTGGTCGCACATGAACCGCAGAAAGCATTTGAACTCTATCAACATGCCTTGCAAAGCGATCCTGATCATCGCTTTAGTCAGATGGGCCTGGCACTCTGCTATTTAAACGGAGTAGGTATAGCCAAAGATACGGCTAAAGCTACCCAAATGATTCAGGAAATTGCACAGCAAGAGCAACTTGCAGCACAGTCTGAAGCTGATCTGATTTATATAGTGGGACGTTTTTATGGCTTGCCTGAATATCCACTACCGACACGAGAAAAAGCAATTCAATATTTGAATCAGGCGGTGGCGAAAGGATCAAGTAAGGCTGCCTGGTATCTGTATCAAGCATATTCTGGTTTTTATCCAGTCTTTGAAGTGAATGAGGAACAGGCCAAACGTTATCTGCATCAGGCAGCTCAATTGGGCAATGCACAAGCCCAGACCGAATTAGGCTTAATGTATTTAAAGGGCAAGAAGGTGGAGCAGGATACGGCTTTAGGACTGAAATATCTGGAACAGGCTGCGAGCCAGCATAATGGTCTCGCACTAAATGCTTTAGGTGAGGCTTTGGAACAAGGAATTGGCATTGAAGCCAATTTGGATCAGGCAATCCAGTGCTATCGTAAAGCGGCTGCGCAGGTGAATGCTGATGCTTATAGTCATCTGGGGCGCTTATATACCAAAGGCATTGGTGTAGAACGTGATATTGCAATTGCCCGTCAATGGCTGGAAAAAGGCAGTCTGTTAGGACATGAGCCTTCTATTGAACAGCTCAACAATGTAAATGCTTATCTGCATATGTAAACTTCAAAAAAAAACCGCTGACTAACAGCGGTTTTTTATTGAGCTAAATACTTAAGGCAGTTGTTTGATCGGGCTACCACCCAAAGCTTGCATTAGGGTCACATAAGCATTGTATTGGCTTTGGCGGGTTTGCACTAAAGACAGACGGGCATTCCGCGTGGTTTCCTGTGCATCCAGCAGATTTTTCAATGCTACTGCACCATTACGATAACGTACTTCAGTCAAACGCTCAGTACGTTCAGCCAGTTCAACGTTACGCTGTTGTAACGCAACCTGTTTGGTGAGTTCAGTACGATTAGACAAGGCATTCTCTACATCGGCAAAAGCTTCGTACATGGTTTGACGATACTGGATAATCGCTTTTTCATATTCCAGCTCATTCACTTGCAAATCACGTTTCATATCATTCCATTGTAGGAATGGCAGGCTGAGTCCAGCACCTAAGGTCGCCACCGGATTTTTAAGTGCATCTGACAATGATGAACTGGTGCCCACGCCGGTACTTAGGCTGCCAGTCAGGCTGATCGAAGGATAATAACTGGCCTTATTGGCATCCTTGTTGGCCAAGGCTTTACGCAAACGCAGTTCAGTGGCTCTCAAGTCAGGACGACGGGAGAGAAGGCTAGCAGGCAAGCCAGCTTCAATTGCGGGCAAGGCAATATTCGGTAAACGTTTCGGTTCCTGAATCGAAAGCTGTTGCACAGGCATATTCATGAGTACTGCCAGCGCCGTACGCGTTTCCACACGCTGCTGCTCAATCTGACTTAAGGTCGCTTGCTGGCTTTGAATGGCTTGTTCAGCTTGGGTTAAATCTAAACCAGAGACAGCACCGGCACGATACTGGACATTGACCAGATCATAGGTACGCTGTGCAGTCGCCAGGTTTTGTTGAACCACGCTATAACGTTCATTTAGATAACCCAGCTGCCAGTACAGTTGAGCAGTCGTACCAATCAGACTTTGTGCAGTCGCTTGCAAGTCTTCTTCAGATGCCAGGGCTTCCCAGCGTGCTGCTTCAGTCTGATTGGCCAGTTTACCGAACAGATCCAGTTCATAGCTTAAGCCAGGGAAATTAACCCCAAAGCCGGATGAACTGCTGCCATCTTCCAGATCAAAGCTTCTACGCGTGGTTAACCCCGCATCACTGATACGTACACCTTGCTGGCTTTGTGTTTGTCTGGCCTGAATACGGGCTTGCTGTAAATTGATCCCGGCAACGGCCAGATCACTATTGGCTGCCAGTACGTCATTCACCAGATTATTCAATTGCGGATCTTTAAATAGAGTCCACCATTGATCTGCCAGAATATCAGCATGGATTTGCTGGCTTACAGCTTTACTGTTTTGAAAGTTGTTAGGCACCTGTACAGCAGGTTGTTCATACGGCGTTTTCACCACGGCTGCACAGCCGACCAGTGAACTCCCGAGGAGTAGGGCACTGGCAAGTTTGGTAAGAGTATGCATATCAGATTCCTTATTCTCGAGAAAGTGCATCGACTGGATTCAAACGGGCTGCATTACGTGCCGGGATAAAGCCGAACACAATACCGATCAGGCTTGAGCAGACAAAGGCCGCGACAATCGATGTGGTCGAGTATGCCATCTGGAAGGTTCCTCCAGCAAAATGGGTAATCAGCTGACCGATACCGAGTGACAGCAATACGCCTAAAATACCGCCCAGAATACAAACCAGAACAGCTTCAATCAGGAACTGCTGCAGAATGTCACTTTGGCGCGCACCGACCGCCATCCGTACTCCGATTTCCTGAGTACGTTCAGTCACGGAAACCAGCATAATATTCATTACGCCGATACCACCGACGACCAGAGAAATCACCGCAATCGCAGAGATCAGCAAGGTCATGGTTTGAGTCGTTTGCTGAATCGTTTCACGGATACTGTCTGCATTTTGCGTAAACACATCCTGCGCACCGTGACGTTGGACCAGTAAATTCAAAATGGCATTTTCCGCGGCTGCGCTTGGATATTCATCCTTAATACGCACAATGATCTGACGCACATTCGGTTGACCCAGCATACGGCTCATGACGGTAGAATAGGGCAGATAGACATTCAGGCTATCATTGTTTCCCATCATGCCTTTTTGCGCATCAATGACGCCAATCACCCGGCTTGGTACACTGCCTAAAAGCAGTACCTGACCGACAGGATTGGTGCCATCTGCAAAGAAAGTATTTTGGGTGTTGGTATCAATCACCACATCCTGCGCCTGCTCAGTAATACTTTCTTTATCAAATGGCTGACCTGATTTAAAGGTCATACCTTTGACATAGAAGAAGTCTTCACTGACGCCGTTGACGGTAGTTGATGCTTCAATCTCTTTGAAGCGTCCAGTGACACTGCTGTTGACCGATGGGCTGACCCCATCCACATAAGGCTGTTCTGCCAGTGCATCGGCATCAGCGGGAATTAGCGTCTTGGATTGGGAGGAACGTGAATTATCCCCGAAGCCCCGGCCCTGGAACACGGTAATGGTATTGGTCCCGAGACTGCTGATATTTTCCAGAATCTGCTTTTGTGAACCGTTACCCAGCGCAACGACCGAAACCACCGATGCGATCCCGATAATAATCCCGAGCATGGTCAGGAAGGTCCGCATCCGGTGCGCATTCATGGCCAATAAGGCCATACGGAAAGCTTCACCGAGACGGTCTACTGCAGAACGCCAGCTCGAGATTTTCTTCTGTTCATTTCGGACCAGATTTTTTTTCTCGAAACCATCATCAACTTCAGGCATATTCGGTTTATCTGAAATGATATTCCCGTCTGAAATCTCGATAATACGCGTCGCATTTTTTGCCACGTTATGATCATGTGTGACCAGAATAATGGTATGACCTTTGGCATTCAGCTCACGCAGAATCCGCATCACTTCAATACCGCTATTCTTATCCAGTGCACCGGTTGGTTCGTCGGCAAGAATCACGTCACCGCCATTCATCAGGGCACGGGCAATCGAAACACGCTGCTGCTGACCACCAGACAATTGACTCGGACGGTTCTGGGTTTTTTCACCCAAGCCCAAATCAGTCAGTAATTTGACAGCACGTTCGTGACGGGTATCTGAATCTGCACCGGCATAAATTGCAGGAACTTCGACGTTACCTGCCGCACTTAAATCACTGAGCAGATGATAACGCTGGAAAATAAAGCCGAAATATTCACGACGTAACTGCGCTAGTTCATCAGCTTCAAGTTCGCGGGTTTCACGGCCTTTAACTTTATAGCTGCCCTTGGTCGGCTTATCCAGACAGCCGAGAATATTCATCAGGGTGGATTTACCCGAACCGGACTGACCGACAATGGCGACCAGTTCGCCCGGATAAATCTCCAGATTGACCCCTTTTAAAATCTGGACCGTGCTTTCACCCGCAGGGAATTCACGAACCAGATTCTTGACCTCGAGTAGAGGTTGCTGTTGTTGATTCATGCTTACATTCTCATTGGGCCGGCGCCACCAGGACCACGGCCACTGCCGCCACGTTTAGCACCGTCATTAGAAGTATCAGAGCCATCTGCAATCACAACCTGATCACCACGTTTCAAGCCTTTGATCACTTGTGCGGTTACACGGTTATTCAGACCAATCAGGACAGGGGTTGGTTTTGCTGTTCCGTCTGCCTGCAATACACGAACCATGGCACGCTGAGCTTTGCCTTGTTCAATCAGGGCACGTTCAGCATCAGAAAGTTCTAAGCGAGGAGGACGGTCACCTGCCGGACGTTTACTATCGCCACGGGCTTGATCCTGACCTTCACCACGTGCAGATGGGTCAACGGCACCGCGAGAGCCTTCACCACGATTTGGACGTTGTGGACGGTTTGAACCTTGAATGGCAGCCGCCGGAACAGTCAGTACATTTCGTGCTTCATCAAGAACGATATAGACTTGCGCCGTCATATCAATACGCAGCTTGCCATCTTCATTCGGTACATCAAACAGGGCGTTGTAATACACTGCAGAGCCTGAAGTTGAGCTTGAAGTATTGGTTTCGGTATTAATTGAATTTGGTGCAGGTTCAACCTGACGAAGTTTGGCGTAAATTTTCTTATCAGTATTACCCAAAGTAGTGAAGTACACTGTTTGGCCTTCCTGAACTTTCATGACATCGGCTTCGGAAATCTCAGCCTTAATCGTCATGGTATCCAGTTGTGCCAGTTTCACAATCGTTGGTGCGCTTTGATTGGCGTTTACAGTCTGACCTTCTTCAGTCACGATCGCTACGATAGTTCCATCCATGGGTGCCACGATTTGGGTATAACCGAGATCTTCTTTCGCGGTTGCCAAGGTTAAACGTGACTGCTCAATCTGTGCATTAATCGCAGTGATATCTGCCTGAGCGGTTTTGTAGCTGGCTAATGCAGATTCCAGTTCTGAACGCGAGGTTGCATCTTGGGCATACATGGCTTGCTGACGCTTATACTCGGCTTCCACCTTGGCAAGGTTGGCCTGTTTCACGGCAAGCTGTGCCATCTGGTTTTTAATGCTGGCTTCAGCAGTCTTTAAATCATTTTCCTGACGAACAGAGTCAATTCGGGCAATCAGTTGGCCTTGTTTGACCTGATCGCCGAGTTGCACATACATTTTTTTAACCTGACCCGAAACCTGGGCACCGACACTGACCATTTTGGTGGCTTCAAGTACACCAGTTGCCAGTACCGAATTTTCAATATCCCCTTGGGTCACTTCAGCTGTAATGTATTGTGGCTGCTGCTCTTTTGGTTTCAGAAAATACCAGGCAGTGACTGCCATCAGGATGGCAATTACAATCGCCATAATGAGTTTCGCAGGTTTTATTTTTGGCATATGGATTCAGATTCGGGTCGTAGGATAACAGTTGATTATAAAAGCGAAATTAGGATAAAACGTGAATTTTTTTTATTTAAAATGAGAACTATTTTCCACTGCCTGGTTTAAAAAAGCATATAAGATAAAACCTGATTTTATATAAAGGATTCATTGACCTACTCATATTGGAATCATCTTTTTTAGGTGAAATTTTATACGATTTAGCTATCCAAAAAATATTGATCATATGATGAATTAATTAAAACTTCATGGGAGTATAAAGTACTTCTCAGACATACTGCATGCAAAAAGCTGGTCACTAAACTGCTGGTAAAAATACGCCATAATGCTGCTCAATATCATGGAAGTTTTTAATGATATTTGTTGTAAAAATAATTCTGCGCTAAAGCCAACCTCTTTCATTTTTAATCTAATTTTTCGAACGATGTGTTCTACTAAAATTTAAAAAATCTATGTTTTACATATAGATTTAAGCAAATAAAGTTTGTAATATCTAATTCCATAAAAAAAATATGGGTTTATTCATTAAGAGAATATGCTCATTTAATGAGCGGAAAAATAATACGACTTTACTAAGAAAATTAATGAGGTTCATAGATGGAATGGAATGAAAGTTACAATATTGGGATTGAGGTGATTGATCATCAACATCGCCAGATTCTGGACTATATAAATGCCTTAGAGCAGGTCAAAAGTACCGGAGATCGCGATAAAATCCGGGAGGTTTTAGACGATTTAATTGACTATACCCAGTCACATTTCAGCTTTGAAGAAAACCTGCTGGAACAGGTGAGTTATCAATATTTGACTTCACATCGCGGCATACATGAATTATTTGTCAAAAAATTAAATGATTATCGTCTGAAGTTTGAGCAAGGTCAGTCCATTGAAAAAGATTTATATCGTCTTCTGTCCAAATGGCTCATCAACCATATTCAGCACGATGATCAGGATTATGTAGAAGCAGTACGGGACAATATGCTGAGCTACCTGCGAACGCAGGAGAAGAAAAAAGGCAAAGGCTGGTTTGCGCGTTTCTTTAGTTAGGCACTCGGAGATGCAAACAAGCTTTGACCGCACATTTCAGCAATGGCCTGCAAGATCAGATGTTCAGGGTTCTCTCTGGACATCCCTTTGATTGCAGCATCGATCCGGATCAAAAGCTGAGGCCAGCTTAAAAAGCGCTGTGGACTTAAACGACGCAAGGCTTGCTGATATAAGCTCACTTTAGTCTTCCAGATACCGATTTGTAAGGCATTTTGTGGCTGTTCAAATAATTGCATCAATAGACGCATTTCTTTGCTGATACTCCACAAAATCAGGCTCATCGGTTCACCTGAGGCAATCAGATACTGAAAGATCTTAATTGATTGTGCCAAATTCCCATTCAGCAAGGCATCACTCAGATCATAGGTGCTGTAACGGGACTGATCCTGCAAGCAGGCATATAGATGGTCAATCTGGATAATATCTACTTCAGCAAAGGTATCTGCTACGCGCATCAGACTATTTTTGGCTGCCAGCAAATTGTGCTCATGATGCTGCTCTAGCCATTGCCAGGCGTCATTGGCCAGCTTAATTCCCAGTTTTTCCGCTTCAATTCCGAGGATCTGTTGACGATCTTTTGGGTAGTTCGCTACCAGTGATACATTTACGCCATTGGCATCAATGGTCTGGAAAAAACTGGATTTCAGGCTGCTGGCATCCTGTTTCGGCATGACCACCAACAGCAGGTTATCACTGTCCTGCTGCAGATAGCTTTTTAACAGTTTGAGACCGCTGGCATCCGGTTTGATATTGCCATGCACTTCAATTGCCAGTTGGCTAGAAAATAATGACAGGCTGTTTAAAGCATTGAAGACATTTTTCCAGTCAGAGGCAGAGCTAATATCATAACGCTGGCGTTCAACTTCACGGCTTTGCCAGCTGCTACGAAAGGCATCTACCAGATTCTGTTCCAGCAAAGGCTCCTGACCATGTAACACCCAGGCACCGCGAGCTTCATTGACACGTTTTAATGCCTGGAGGTAGTCAAGTTTCATTGGGTCATCTTATTGGGCTGGTTGAGTCGAAGTTTCTGATCTTGCCAATGGCAAACGATTCGATGAAATTTGACGGGCAATCTGCTGGGCCACATCATCAATCAGGACCTGATTTAAGAATTTCTGTTCCTGGTCATCTGTATTCACGGTTTCAATATCATATTGATAGGTACGGGTCGCAATTACCGTACGGGGTTCAGTCACCGGATTGCCTTGCGCATCTTCAATTCGGAAAGTTACATTCAGACGCAATAAGGTTTCTACAAGTTTGCCATTCAATTCTAAACGGCGAGGGGTGTAATCTAGGACACGTAAGACATAAGCATCAGGTGCATTACTCAGCTGTACTCCAGCAGCACCCAGATAAACAGCCAGTTTTTCCTGAAGATCTTCAGTATTGTCAGGGAGGGCCAGACTCATGACTGAGTAAGCTACAGGTACGGAACTCGGATTGGTTCCTTTTAAATGAAAGCCACAGCCGACGAGGCCTGCACTTAGACCACAAGTTAAAACAATTGCTGCTAAACGTTTGCCTAAATGCATGAGTATCCTCTTTTTCCCTCAGGGAAATATTTGAAATCCTGAACCGGATTGTAAAGTCAAAGCCCGTTGGCTGGCAACGGGCTTTGTTTGGAATTGTTTTTTAATCCCTCCCTACCTCCCTTTAAAAAAGGGAGGAGAACCCATTTTTTATATATGGACGGGAATTCCCCTCTTTATTAAAGAGGGGTTAGGGGAGATTAAATCCCTCCAAACCTCCCTTTCTTGCGCTTCAATATAAAGCAGTGCTTTATATCTTGCTCAAGGAGGCTTCAAGGAAATTAAACCACCAAATTCACTAACTTATTCGGCACCACAATTTCTTTCTTGGTTGGACCGGTCAAGAATTGCTGAACTTCAGGCAAGGCTTTGGCTTGAGCAAGAATGTCATCTTTAGATGCATCTACAGACACTTCAAGTTTGCCACGAAGTTTACCGTTCACCTGAACCACGATGGTTTGGGTATTACGAGTCAATGCAGATTCATCCACTTGTGGGAACTGCGCTTGAGTTAACTCGATTCCAAAGTGAGCCAATAAAGTCTGACTTAAATGTGGTGCAAATGGTGCAAGCAAAGTTAAAAGCGTAGTGATCGATTCACGAGCTACAGCAACGTCATTGTCATCTTTCGCTTCAAATTTGTTGTTCGCATTTAACAGTTCCATCATCGCTGCAATGGCAGTGTTGAATGCATGACGACGTTCAATGTCATCACCCACTTTCTGGATGGTTTCGTGAGTCTTACGGCGTAAATCTTGCGCAGCTGTAGAGAGTTTCGCTTTATTAAACTCAGTCGCGTTATTACCTTTTTCAAGGAAACCGGTTGCCAAACGCCATACACGTTTCAGGAAGCGGTTTGCACCTTCAACACCGGCATCAGACCATTCAAGTGATTGATCTGGTGGAGCCGCGAACATCATGAATACACGTGCAGTGTCTGCACCGTATTGGTCAATAATCGCTTGCGGGTCGATACCGTTGTTTTTCGATTTCGACATTTTTTCCTGACCGCCAACGATGACATCTTGACCATCACCTTTGTATTTCGCAGAAGTGATGCGACCTTTCTCATCACGCTCAAGTTCGATGTCGGCAGGGTTGAACCAGGTTTTCTTGCCTGATTCAGATTCGCGGTAATAAGTATCCGCAAGCACCATACCTTGAGTGAGCAAGTTAGTGAACGGCTCGTTACCTTGTACCACGCCTTCGTCACGCATCAATTTGTGGAAGAAACGTGCATAGAGCAAGTGCAGAATCGCGTGTTCAACACCACCGATGTATTGGTTTACAGGAAGCCAAGTTTGACCTGCTTCAGGTTTTACCATGCCATCAGTAAAGTCTGGAGATGCATAACGTGCATAGTACCAAGATGATTCTACGAATGTGTCTAGCGTATCTGTTTCACGACGTGCATCGCCACCACAGCAAGGACAAGTGGTTTCGTAGAATTCAGGCATCTTGTTCAGTGGGTTACCTGAACCGTCTGGAACAACGTCAGTCGGAAGTACCACAGGAAGTTGATCTTCAGGTACCGGCACTTGACCGCACTTGTCACAGTTGATCATTGGAATTGGACAACCCCAGTAACGCTGACGAGATACACCCCAGTCACGTAGACGGAATTGAACTTTTACATTCGCAAGACCTTGTGGTTCTAATTTTGCAAGGAATGCATCAAACGCACCTTGGAAGTCTAAACCGTCAAATTCGTCTGAATTAACCAGTTTACCGTCTTTAGAACCGTACCACTCTTGCCATTGTGTTGCGTCAAAGTCTGTATCTTCTGCACCTTTGGCATCAATCACTTGCTTGATGGTTAAGCCATATTTATTGGCAAATTCGAAGTCACGTTCATCGTGTGAAGGCACTGCCATCACCGCACCTGAACCGTAAGACATCAGTACGTAGTTTGCGATCCAGACAGGAACTTCTTCACCTGTGACAGGGTGTTTTACAGAAAGACCTGTTGCCATGCCTTTTTTCTCGGCAGTCGCAAGATCTGCTTCTGCCACAGAACCCATACGGCATTCTTCGATGAATGCTTGAAGTTCAGGATTGCCTGCTTCTGATTGGAGGGCAGCTGCTTTTAACGCCATTGGATGTTCTGCTGCTACTGCAACATAAGTTACACCCATCAATGTATCGGCACGCGTGGTAAATACAGTTAAACCGTCTGCATAGACTTCCGGATTCGCTGAAGGGAAGGTGATTTCCATACCTTGTGAGCGACCAATCCAGTTGCGTTGCATAGTCAGGACTTGTTGTGGCCAGCCGTCTTTCAGCGTTTCAAGATCGTCCAGTAATTCTTGCGCATAATCAGTGATGCGGAAGTAGTACATTGGAATATCACGTTTTTCAACCAAAGCACCTGAACGCCAGCCGCGACCATTTTCAACCTGTTCATTGGCAAGAACTGTTTGGTCTACTGGGTCCCAGTTGACTGTAGAAAGTTTACGGTAGATCAGGCCTTTTTTATAAAGCTGAACGAATAGCCATTGTTCCCAGCGATAGTATTCTGGTGTGCAGGTTGCGAATTCACGATCCCAATCTACAGACAGGCCAAGTTTCTTCAACTGATTACGCATGTAATCAATATTTTCGAAAGTCCATTTTGCAGGAGCGACCTGGTGTGCAATTGCAGCATTTTCCGCAGGAAGACCGAAAGCATCCCAACCCATGGGTTGTAATACAGTTTCGCCTTTTAGGCGATGGAAGCGGCTGATCACGTCACCAATGGTATAGTTACGCACATGACCCATATGCAGTTTGCCACTTGGGTAAGGGAACATCGAGAGGATATAACGACGTGGACCTTCTACAGTGTCGGCAACTTTAAAGGCTTTGCGAGATTCCCAGTCCTGCTGGACTTGAGGTTCAATCGCACTGGCTTGATATTCTGAGTCAATGTGAGTAGTCATATACGTAATACAAGAGAACGGTTAAAAAAAATATAAGGCACAGCATAGCGCAAAATGCACCTAAAAGTGAATTTTGCGTACGGGATTCTGCAGGAAAAATCTAAATTGGTAGACGAGTATGATTAGAAGGCTACACGCTCAGACTGACCATGTTGTAAAGCTTCATTGGCTTCACGCTGTTGCTGCTCATTTTCAGAAACGACAGGCACAGCTGCAGATGAGTTTGAGTTACCCGTTTCGGTCCGGTTCTCATTTTCGGTTGTTCTTGCTGGAGTAGGCGCGGAATTGGTCCAGCCATAGGTTTCTACTTTGCTTTTATGCTTGGCATTTTTAGGAGGCGGGGTTTTGGTATAGTGAGTCACGCCTTTGGCATCGACCCATTTATAATATTCAATCGCTAAAGCAGAGCTGCTTGCTACACCTAAAACAAACGTAGTGGCAAAACTTAATGCGGTCAGGAAAGATCTTTTCATGAGTAAAAGTCCTGAAAATTTCAAGCGGTTAAATAGGGTTGTTATTGTAGAGAATTTTTTGCCATAAGATGATTTTTAATTCAATTAATTTTGTGCTCAGTAGTGATCTTAATGTTTTGAGCTGATACCTAAAAAGAGTAATTTTATATAAAAAAATTTATTTATAAACAGTTGCATTGAATTTCTTAAAAATTCATTCAATTTTTTTATATAAGACATATTAAAAATTTATAAAATTAAAGTTCTAAGTATATGAAATTTATTAATTTAAATTAGAATTTTAAAGCTAACAACCAGAGTTAAAGTCGAAATTGCCTGTAAAAGCAGCAAATTTTAGACGTATAAACAATAATAGCCTGTTTTTTAAACTTGACTTTAAAGGCTGAAAACACAAGAATGCAGCAATAGTTTTATATGCCTTAGATCGATCACCCTTCGAATAAGTGTCATGTCATGCAATGGGCAATTTTTCTAGCCGAAAAATTGAACAAAGCGAACAAAATATGTTTACCCCAACATGTTTTAGATCTTGTATTGCTCGAACAGCAGGTAGATCGGATTTTTTATTCCTATTGCTTTGAAAACTATGAAATTTGTGTGCTATAACAGTGCAGACAGTTAATGAATGAACACTGCAAATGCCTCCCATTTGTGCAGTGAATAATATAGGGTGAATCACGTTGGAACTTCTATCTGGTGGTGAAATGCTCGTTCGCGCATTAGCGGATGAAGGCGTTGAACATGTTTTTGGATATCCAGGCGGCGCAGTACTGCATATTTATGATGCGCTATTTCAACAAGACAAAATTAATCATTACCTCGTACGTCACGAACAAGCTGCCGGTCACATGGCGGATGCTTACTCACGCGTAACAGGTAAAACTGGTGTTGTGCTGGTCACTTCTGGTCCAGGCGCGACTAATACCGTTACTCCAATTGCAACGGCTTATATGGACTCCATTCCAATGGTGATCCTGTCTGGTCAGGTTGCAAGCCATTTGATCGGTGAGGATGCGTTCCAAGAAACTGATATGGTCGGTATTTCTCGCCCAATCGTGAAGCACAGCTTCCAGGTTCGCCATGCCAGCGAAATTCCTTCAATTATCAAAAAAGCATTCTATATCGCGTCATCTGGCCGTCCAGGTCCAGTCGTAGTTGATATTCCTAAAGATGCAACCAACCCGGCAGAGAAATTTGCTTACGAATATCCTGAAAAAGTGAAGATGCGTTCGTATCAACCACCATATCGTGGTCACTCAGGTCAAATCCGTAAAGCGATTGATGAACTGATTCATGCGAAACGCCCAGTCATTTACTCAGGCGGCGGCGTGGTTCAGGGCAATGCTTCAGCACAATTAACTGAGCTTGCACATCTATTGGGTTACCCGGTTACCAATACCCTGATGGGCCTTGGCGCATTCCCAGGCGATGATCCACAATTCATCGGCATGTTGGGTATGCACGGAACTTACGAAGCCAACATGACCATGCACAATGCAGACGTGATTCTGTGTGTAGGCGCACGTTTCGATGACCGTGTAACCAATAACCCGGCGAAATTCTGTCCGAATGCCAAAGTCATTCACATTGACATCGATCCGGCGACCATTTCTAAAACCATCATGGCGCACATTCCAATCGTGGGTGCAGTAGAACCTGTACTGAACGAAATGCTGAACCAGTTGAAGCAAATGAATGTGTCCAAGCCAAATCCTGAAGCGATTGCGGCATGGTGGAAACAGATTGATGAATGGCGTCAGGTTCATGGCTTGAAGTTTGATGTACCGACTGATGGTTCTATGAAGCCACAGCAAGTGGTTCGTGCTCTAGACAAAGTCACCAATGGTGAAGCGATCATTACCTCTGACGTTGGTCAGCACCAGATGTTCGGCGCGTTGCACTATCGCTACAAACGTCCTCGTCAATGGATTAACTCTGGTGGTCTAGGTACGATGGGTGTAGGTCTGCCATATGCAATGGCGGCGAAACTTGCATTCCCGGATCAGCAAGTAGTGTGTATCACCGGTGAAGCATCAATTCAGATGTGTATCCAGGAACTTTCTACCTGTAAGCAGTATGGCTTGAACGTAAAAATTTTGTGCCTGAACAACCGTGCCTTGGGTATGGTGAAACAGTGGCAGGACATGAACTACGAAGGCCGTCACTCTAGCTCTTATGTAGAGTCTTTACCTGACTTTGCAAAATTGATGGAAGCTTATGGTCATGTAGGTATTCAGATTGACCACGCAGACGAGCTTGAATCTAAGCTTGAAGAAGCGATGGCAATCAATGATAAGTGCGTATTTATTAACGTAATGGTTGACCGTACAGAACACGTATATCCAATGCTGGTTGCGGGTCAATCGATGCAGGATATGTGGTTAGCAAAAGGGGAGCGCACGAAATGAGACATATTATCTCTGTACTCGTAGAAAACGAAGCAGGCGCGCTTTCTCGCTTGGTGGGTTTATTCTCACAACGCGGCTACAACATTGAAACATTGAACGTTGCGCCAACTGAAGACCCAACACTTTCACGTCTGACTTTGACGACTTATGGTGATGATCACAAGATCGAACAGATCACCAAACAGCTGAACAAGCTGGTAGAAGTGGTTAAAGTGGTGGATCTGTCTGAAGGTGCACACATTGAACGTGAATTGATGCTGATCAAAGTGAAAGCTTTAGGCGCAACCCGTGATGAAATCAAACGTACGACCGATATTTTCCGTGGCCAGGTGGTTGACGTAACGCCAACAACTTACACGATTCAAATCGCAGGTACGACTGAAAAAATCGACGGTTTTATTGACGCATTAGCAGAAAACACGATTTTGGAAGTGGTGCGTTCAGGCGTGTCGGGTATTGCACGCGGCGAAAAAGTACTAACCATCTAAATTTTTTAAATTATTTCCTCATTCTAATAAGAAGGGGGCTTCAGGCAATGTGATCAAGGATCATTGCCTGATGAAACGGACACACAAGCATTTAAGCGGAGACAGCAATGCAAATTTTTTACGATAAAGACTGCGACTTATCTATTATCCAATCTAAGAAAGTAGCAATCATTGGTTATGGTTCACAAGGTCACGCACACGCGCTTAACCTTAAAGATTCTGGTGTTGACGTAACTGTTGGTCTACGCGCGAATTCTACTTCTTGGAAAAAAGCTGAAAACGCTGGTCTTAAAGTTGCTGAAGTTCCTGCTGCTGTAGCTCAAGCTGACGTAGTAATGATCTTGACTCCAGATGAGTTCCAAGCTCAACTTTACCGCGACGTGATCGAGCCAAACATCAAAGAAGGCGCGACTCTAGCATTTGCTCACGGTTTCTCTGTTCTTTACAACCAAGTTGTTCCACGTAAAGACCTAGACGTAATCATGGTTGCGCCTAAAGCTCCTGGTCACACTGTACGTTCTGAATACCAACGTGGTTCAGGTGTTCCTGACTTAATCGCGATCCACCAAGATGCTTCTGGTAATGCACGTAACGTAGCTCTTTCTTACGCTTCAGGTGTAGGTGGCGGCCGTACTGGTATCATCGAAACTTCTTTCCGTGAAGAAACTGAAACTGACCTGTTCGGTGAGCAAGCGGTTCTTTGTGGTGGTGCTGTTGAACTGGTTAAAATGGGCTTCGAAACTCTGGTTGAAGCTGGTTATGCTCCAGAAATGGCTTACTTCGAATGTCTACACGAACTTAAATTGATCGTTGACTTGATGTTCGAAGGCGGTATCGCTGACATGAACTACTCAGTATCTAACAATGCTGAATACGGCGAATACGTAACTGGTGTTGAAGTAATCAACGAACAGTCTCGTGAAGCAATGCGTAATGCACTTAAACGTATCCAATCTGGTGAATATGCGAAGATGTTCATCCAAGAAGGTGCGTTGAACTACCCATCTATGACTGCTCGTCGTCGTCAAAATGCTGCACACGGTATCGAACAAACTGGTGCTAAATTGCGTGCGATGATGCCTTGGATTCAAGCAAACAAAATCGTTGATAAAGAGAAAAACTAATTTCTCAAATCAATTGATTTGAATGCGAAAACCCACTCACTAGAGTGGGTTTTTTTATATAGTCGAATAATAATTTAAATAAATATAAAAAGATAAGATGAAAGATCGAACTGAATTTTTAATATAGAAAATCATATCTATGTTTGGATTGAAGTAGGAGCAGGTGATCAAGAGTTTGAGCAATATGCATTCGAATTAAAAAATACCAAAACTTCATGGCAGCAAATCCAAACGATTATTTATCGTGATGTATGGTGGGGGTAGTTGGCTTTCATTAAGTTTGTGGTTAGCTGTCTTAATTTTAATTTTATTGCTTGGAGCAGCTTTGTTGGTTGACTGGGGATTTGAAGATAAAAGGTTATCTCAAAAAATAAATCATATTCAAAAATGGCAACTATTTTACAAGTTGAATTCATTGGCATGGATCAGGTATTTAATCGGTTATTGGTTGAGCATAAGTATAGTAAAGAAATTGAAAAGGTAGATGGAACAGACATAAAGCATCAGCAAGTTTGATAATGTAAGAAATGCTAAGCTCCCATAAATCAATTCATAAAACAGTCACACCCGAGCCCCATACTTAAAAGTATAGATAGTTATATCTCATTAACTTTTAAATGCTTGGAAATAGCCGAATTTTGAGTAAGAGCAAGGCAAGAAGCGGCTTACAGATACATTTTCACCAAAGTCTTGTGCGCTATAACTGCACTATACTCAAAACACATTCGATCCTTCTCAGGTTTTGTTAAAGGCTAGTATTCTCAAAGAATGAATTGAATGTAGTGATCCAGACGTATTTCAATGAATGCCAGTATACATAAATCATCTATTAACAGTTCAGATAGGTCGGATTGAAAGGTTAGAAAATATAGTGCAGGAGGCGATGGCCAGCGGTGGAGCAGTGATCGCTAATGATCATGGATGTACTTGTTTACAGCTGCAACATGATCGGAAAAGTTGGCTGATTGGGTTGGGATAGTAGTAAGAATTCATCTTTAGATGTCTGAATTAAGCGATTTATAACGATTACAGAAGGATGCGGACATTAACAAACTAAAAAGGTGAATAGCGATTATCTCATGTGTCAATTTGAACAAGCTCTATTTTTCAGTCGTGCAAAACCTGAAATACAGGGCATAAAACAATAAGAGCTCTACAATGAAATTTCAGAATGCAAAACTAAAATTTTTAGAAATTGATTTAAAAGGCTGTATTTATCTTAATCATTTTTCACATTCAGAACGCATTGCAGCTTTTTTTAAAATCATTAGCCGGTTGGGCAATGGCGTATTCTGGTATTTGATGCTCATTGCCGTCTGGCTGATTCAGGGCCTGATGTATACCTTGCAGATTGTTTATCTGGTGTTTGGCAGTATGGTCGGAACCCTGATTTATAAACTTCTAAAAACCAAAACAGTACGTCCACGTCCTTATCAGGTGCATCAGGTGATTCGGCTCTGTGAGCATCCGCTGGATCATTTTAGTTTTCCTTCGGGACATACCTTGCATGCAGTGATGGTGACCATTGTGCTGGGCTATATCGTACCTTTTTTGCTGTTTTTAATGTTGCCATTTGCCATTCTGGTCGCGATCTCCCGAATGGTTTTAGGCTTGCATTATCCAAGTGATGTGGCGGTAGGAGCCATATTGGGCGCGCTGGTGGCCACCATGATTGTATTTACGGCACCTTTTTTTAATATCATGTTGTAAAAAATCACGAGATGATCCGGCAAAGACTCGCAGAATTTTGCAGATTTGCTAAAGTACTACATCACAGTAAATAGGCTTAGGAATAGACATGGGTTTACGTTGGACAGATACCCTCGATATCGCGATTGAATTGTATGAAGCGCATCCAGACGTGGATCCGCAATGGGTTCGCTTTACCGACCTGCATGCCTGGGTATGTGCGCTTCCTGATTTTGAAGACGATCCAACCAAATCAACCGAAGGGCTTCTGGAAGCCATTCAAATGGCATGGATTGACGAAGCACGTTAATTGCCAGTTGAAAAAAGCAATTTTTTTACAGTTTAAAGGCAGAAAAAAGTCCATTATTCGGTATAATGCGGCAAATTTTCATGTCAACAATTGACTTAAGGAGCCAATCATGGCTATTGAACGTACATTATCTATCGTAAAACCAGACGCAGTTGCTAAAAACCACATCGGTGACATCTTTGCTCGTTTCGAAAAAGCAGGTCTTAAAATCGTTGCGACTAAAATGAAACACCTGACTCAAGCTGAAGCTGAAGGCTTCTACGCTGAGCACAAAGAACGTGGTTTCTTCGGTGACCTAGTTGCATTCATGACTTCTGGTCCAGTTGTTGTTTCAGTTCTTGAAGGCGAAAACGCTGTTCTTGCTCACCGTGACATCCTTGGCGCGACTAACCCTAAAGAAGCTGCTCCTGGTACAATCCGTGCAGACTTCGCTGTAAGCATCGACGAAAACGCTGCTCACGGTTCTGACTCTGTAGCATCTGCTGACCGCGAAATTAACTACTTCTTCGCGCAAACTGAGATTGCTCCACGTACTCGTTAATACGCAGTATTCAAACCAGATAAGTGTTATTATACTTATCTGGTTTTTTTATTCTCTGAATAATTCTTTGCTCAGATATTGAGCTTCTCCTTTCATCTTTAGACATGGTTTAGGTATACACATGAGTACTGAAGTGGTCGCTACATCAGCAGTTTCTGATGCACAGCAACAATCTCCGTCCACTCCTGCACAGCAAAATTCTGTGGAAAAAGTGAACTTACTAGGCATGTCACGTCCGCAAATGGAAAAATTCTTCGAAGATATGGGCGAGAAGAAGTTCCGTGCCGGTCAGGTGATGAAATGGATTCATCAGTATTTCGTGACTGATTTTGCCGAGATGACCAATATCTCGGGCAAACTGCGTGAAAAACTGGAAAAGATTTGTGAAATTAAAGCGCCAGAAGTGGTGCATAAAAACTATTCTAAAGACGGTACCCGTAAATGGGTGTTCCGTGTCGGTGATGGTGATGGCTCTCTGGTTGAAACCGTGCTGATTCCGGCAGAGGATAAAACTGGTTCACGTAAGACCCTGTGTATTTCTTCACAAGTGGGCTGTGCCCTAGACTGTTCATTCTGTTCAACCGGTAAGCAAGGTTTCCAGCGTGACCTGACTCAAGCTGAAATCATTGGTCAGTTATGGATGGCCAACTACTCCTATATGGAAGAAGTGCCTGTGGCTGAGCGTGAGCGTTCAGTGACCAATGTGGTGATGATGGGCATGGGCGAGCCATTGCTGAACTATGATGCTGTATTAAACTCTATGCGCATTATGCTGGATGATTTTGCTTATGGCATGTCTAAACGTCGCGTAACGCTTTCAACTTCAGGTGTCGTGCCGAAAATTGACCAGTTGGCGCAAGATATTGATGTGGCTTTGGCGATTTCATTACACGCAACCAATGACGAGCTGCGTAATGAACTGGTGCCAATCAACAAAAAATATCCGCTAGAGCAGCTTATTGCCGCTTGTCAGCGCTACATCACTAAAGATGGTAATGAAAGTGCGCGTAAGCACGTGACTATCGAATACGTAATGCTGGATGGCGTAAATGACAAACCTGAACATGCCCAGCAGATGATCAAGCTGCTCAAAGATCTGCCAAGCAAGATTAACCTGATTCCATTTAACCCGTTCCCGCATGCGCCATATGGCCGTTCAAGCCGTAACCGGATTATTTCTTTCCAAAAAACTTTGTCTGATGCCGGTTTTGTGTGTACGATTCGTCAGACACGTGGTGATGATATCGACGCTGCGTGTGGACAACTGGTAGGACAAGTTGCTGACCGTACCCGTCGTGCGGAACAGTGGAAAAAGAAAATTGCGCAGTCCAATGAGATTATGCGCTCACAAGGATAACAAGAGGTCGCCAATTGAGTAATCTGACATCTAAACTTGCTTTGGTTTCAGTAGTATGTGGGTCTTTGGTTTTAACTGCGTGTCAAACGCCAGATCTGGGTCAGAAGGATCCGGAAAAAGCCACCAAGGTTCGTACTCAGTTGGCGGTTGAATATCTTAAAAACGGTGATCTAGATTCAGCCAAACGTGCGCTGGATCAGGCACTGGAAACTAATCCGCGTGATTCGCAAGCCAATATGATGATGGGGGTGCTGCTTCAGCAGGAAGGCAGTAAACCTAATCTTGAAAAAGCCGAAGGTTATTTCAAGCGTGCAATTTCGGCAGATCCAAAGAATGCCCAGGCACGAAATAACTACGGCACCTATTTATATCAGCTTGAGCGCTATAAAGATGCGATTGAGCAGTTCGAAATTGCTGGCGCAACTTTAGGTTATGACCAGCGTTTTCGTGCCCTTGAGAATATGGGACGGATTTACCTGAAACAGGGTGATCTGGTGAATGCTGAAAAATCATTCAAACAGGCACTACAGGCTAATCGCGCTTCGTATATATCAATGTTAGAGTTGGCAGAAATTTTTTATCTGAACCAGCAGTTCCCGGCCGCGACTCAAATGTATGAACAGTTTGTACGTGGCGTGGGGCAGAAAAACCAGAGTGCCCGTGCGCTCTGGATTGGCATTCGCACTGCGCGTGCCAGTGGCGATCAGTTAGGCATGCAGGTATTGGTGAATCAATTACGTGCATTGTTCCCTGAAAGCCCGGAATACCAACGTTATTTGCAATTACAGTACAGTACTGAGGCCGTATGGAAGTAAATCCTAATTCAGATTCGAATAATTCGAGCGTAGCTCCAAACGCGTTAGGAAATGTTCAGCGTCCAGGCGAGTACTTACGCAAGATTCGTATTAATCAGCAACGTGAGCTTGAAGACGTTGCCAAAGAACTCAATATTCCGGTAAAAACCCTGAATGCCTTGGAAAAGGATGATTATAAATCCTTGCCTGAAGCGACTTTTATTAAGGGTTATTACCGCACCTATGCCAAATATCTCGGTGTCGATGCTTCTAGCCTGATTCAGCGTTTTGATGAAATTTATGCCAATGATACCGGTATGGTTGCAACGCATGCTCTGAAAGATTCTCCAATCAAGATCATGGGTAAATTGCCAGGATCAAAGCGTGATCGTAACCGCAAATGGTTAAAACGCGGTCTGATTGCGCTGGTCGTAGTACTGATTTTGGGTGCGCTAGTGGCCATGATCCAGAACTGGTCAGAGAGCAGCGAGAATAGTGCTGAAGTTGCTGACACTTCTTCTGATGTTGAGATTTTGAATCTGGATGCCGGTGCTGCCATGTCCGGTGATCAGCTTAAGCTTGATTTTAGCCGTCCAACCTCTGTGCATATTGTAGATGCAGGCGGTAACGTGCTGGCCACTGGCCGTCAAGCGTCTACTATAGAGCTGAGCGGTGAAGCGCCATTCCAGATCCGACTGGATGATGCGACAGCAGTATCACTCAGTTTAAATAATGAAAGTATTGCATTGTCACCTTATACGGTTAACGGAAAAGCAGATTTCCGTTTATCACGTTAATGGTGAGCAGATAGGGCGAAATCATGATCGTAAATCCAATTCAGCGCCGTCCAACACGTAAAATCCGTGTCGGTTCTGTCTATGTCGGTGGTGATGCACCGATCACTGTTCAGTCAATGACCAATACTGAAACCTGCGATGTCGCAGCAACTGTTGCACAAATTCAGCGTTGTGTAGATGCAGGTGCAGACATTATGCGTGTCTCTGTGCCGAGTATGGAAGCAGCAGCGGCTTTCGGTGAAATTCGTAAGCAAGTCGATGTACCACTGGTTGCAGATATTCACTTCGACTATAAGATTGCGCTGGCTGTTGCTGATCTGGGTGCAGACTGTCTGCGTATTAACCCGGGGAATATCGGCTCAGAAGCCAAGATTCGTGAAGTCGTGGCGGCTGCACGTCATAACGACATTTCCATGCGTATTGGCGTGAATGCCGGTTCACTGGAAAAAGATATTCAAAAGAAATATGGCGAGCCAACAGGTGAAGCATTGCTGGAATCTGCGATGCGTCATATCGACATTCTGGATCGTCTGAATTTCCATGAATTTAAAGTATCGGTCAAAGCATCAAACGTGTTTTTGACTATGGATGCCTATCGTCTGCTGTCTAAACAGATTGATAATCCATTGCACTTGGGTGTGACGGAAGCGGGTGTATATCGTACCGGTTCAGTGAAATCAGCGATTGCTTTGGGTGGTCTGCTGATGGAAGGTATTGGCGATACCATGCGTATTTCTCTGGCAGCTGAGCCTGAAGAAGAAATCAAGATTGGTTTTGATATCCTGAAATCGCTGGGCCTTCGTTCTAACGGAATTAACTTCATTGCCTGCCCAAGCTGTTCACGTCAGGAATTTAACGTGATTAAAGTAATGCAGACCCTTGAAGAACGTTTGGAAGATGTCCGTGTTCCGATGGATGTGTCTGTAATTGGCTGTAAAGTGAATGGTCCGGGCGAAGCCAAAGAAGCCGATATCGGTGTAGTAGGTGCAAGTCCGCGCTCACTGGTGTATCGTAATGGTGAAAAGAGCCATTTAATCGATACCAATCAACTGGTTGATGAAATCGAATCAATGGTTCGTCAACGTGTTTCCGAGCTTGAAGAAGCCAAATCAAAAGAAATTATTCGCACAAGTTTTTCTGAGTAGATCATGAGTTCAATCGTCGCAATCAAAGGTTTTAATGACATTCTCCCAACGCAAACCCCAGCTTGGAGACGTCTTGAACAGCATCTGTCAGGTCTGATGGATGCCTATGGCTATCAACAGATCCGTTTGCCGATAGTTGAACAGACCAATCTGTTTAAACGTTCAATCGGTGATGCCACAGATATCGTTGAAAAAGAAATGTACACCTTCCTGGACAAAGGTAATCCGCCTGAGTCTCTGACTTTACGTCCTGAAGGAACAGCGGGCTGTGTACGTGGGATGCTGGAACATAACCTGCTTCGTGGTGCGACCCCGAAAGTCTGGTATATCGGACCGATGTTCCGTTATGAAAAACCGCAAAAAGGCCGTTACCGCCAGTTTCACCAGTTTGGTGTGGAAACATTTGGTGTGGCAACGCCTGATCAGGATGCAGAACTGATCCTGATGACAGCACGTCTATGGAAACGTATGGGTGTGGCTGACAAGGTGCAGTTGGAGCTAAATACTTTGGGCGAGTCTGATGAACGTGCAGCGTATCGTGCGGCGCTGGTAGACTTCCTACAAGCGCATAAAGCGGATCTGGATGAAGATTCTCAACGTCGTCTGACGACTAATCCGCTGCGTATTCTGGATTCCAAAGATGTCAAAACTCAAAGTATCCTAGAAAATGCACCAAAACTTCACGACTTTATGGGTGAAGAAACACTGGCGCACTTTAACCAGTTACAACAGTATTTGTCAGATGCCGGTATCAGCTTTGTCATCAATCAGAAACTGGTACGTGGTCTGGACTACTACAACAATACCGTATTTGAATGGACCACTACTCACTTAGGTTCGCAAGGTACTGTGTGTGCCGGTGGTCGTTATGACGGCTTAGTCGGTCAATTGAAAGGCAAGGCAGATCAATCTGTGCCTGCAGTTGGTTTCGCGATGGGGATGGAGCGTTTATTGCTTCTACTGGAACAGGTTGAAGATAATACTCCAGTACGTGATTGCGAAGTATTCCTGGTTGCCGATCCTGCTTCACAAGGTAAAGCACTGGTATTGGCCGAACAGATTCGTGATCAATTGGAAGCTGCAGGCAGTAATATTCGTCTGAAAGTCGGCTCACAAGGTTCAATGAAGTCGCAAATGAAAAAAGCCGATCAAGCCGGTGCTTTATATGCGGCCATTATCGGTGAGCGTGAACTTGAAGCACAAAGCTTTACGGTGAAAGAGCTGGCGACTGCAGAGCAATCTACTGTGCCATTTGCAGACTTTGTCGCATTTTTCAGTACTAAAATTTCTTCAAAATAATCGATAAAACATTAGGAAAAAGGTAATCGCATGAGCGCAATGACTGATGATGAACAACTTGAAAGTTTAAAATCCTTCACGAAGAAGTATGGTTCTTCGATCATTATCGGGATTCTGGTTGCGCTGATTGCCTTTTTCGGATGGGAATATTGGCAGAAGAAAAACCTGGCGGAATCGCAAATGCAGACTGCCAAGGTTCAGCAACTGATGGATGAAGCACAGGCTGCAGATGGTGATGCTTTTGCCAAGCTATCTGAAACTGCAGACAAGATTGTCAAAGAAGCGCCAGATTCAGCTCAAGCGATTCAAACCCAGTTGGTCATGGCGAAACTGGCTTATGACAAGCAGGATTACGCTGCTGCTGAGAAAGCATTACAAAAAGTTGAAAACTCTAAAGTTGATGATAAAGGCCTGGTTCAGGTCGTTAAATTGCGTCTGGCTTATGCACAATTAGCACAGAAAAAATATGATGCAGCCCTGAAAACTTTGGATGCAGTGATTGAACCTGCATTTAAAGCAACCGCCGATGAAGCACGTGGCGATATCTATGTTGCCAAAAATGATATTGAAAATGCCAAAAAAGTATATCAAAGTGCATGGGATGCTTTGATTGAACGTAAAGAAGAACGTCAAATTTTACAAATTAAGCTCGAAAGCGTAGGCGTGTTGGTCGATGACCCGGAAATCGAACGCCCAATTATAGAAACACAAGTGGAAGAAGCTGAATGAACAGAACATATAAAATCACCTGTGCTTTAACTGTTTTAACTCTTGCACTCGCTGGCTGTGCGGGTAAGACCAATAAAGTACCAGAAGTAAAACCGAATCCACTTCCAAAAATCAGTCAGACTAAAACACTTGTTCCTGTATTTTCGACCAGTGTTTCTTCAACAGAGAAGGCTGATCCGCTACGTCTACGTCTGGATGCGGATAACGGAGTCGTATTTGCGATCGACCCTAAGGGTGAAGTCACTGCTTTTAGTGGCAAGCAGCGCCTGTGGCAGAAAAAAGTCAGCAAAGATACTTTAAGCTCTGGCGTTGAAGCCGCTGATGGGATCGTGGTGGTTGGCAGCAACAAAGGCCAACTGATCGCACTGGATCAGCAGACTGGCGAACAACGCTGGACTGCACAATTGACTGGTGCCATCTTGGCGCCTTCACTGATTCATGCAGGTCGCGTAATTACTGTCACTAATGACGGTACTGTATATGCTCACGAAGTGGCCTCAGGCGCTCAGGTCTGGACCTATGATTTACCGAATGTCCAGTTTAGCCTGCGTGGCATGGCGGCTCCAGTGCCTTTAGATGCGCGTAATGTATTGATTGCGACTTCAAATGCTTATATTTATGCAATCGATGCCTTAAGTGGTGTGCCTAAATTGCAGCGCCGTGTTGCAATCTCGGATGGCCGTTCGGACATTCAGCGTTTGATTGATATTGACGGTGATCCTGTCGTAGCAGGTCAGTTTATTGTGACCACCAGCTATCAAGGTCAGGTGACTGTATTTGATCTGGCTTCACAACAGGTGATCTGGAGTGAAGATGCCAGCAGTATCCAGCGGCCGGAAGTGGTGGGCAATGGCGTCTTCGTTGCCCAAACTGATGGTAAAATCAGCGCGTATGAAATTACCACTGGCCAGCCTTTATGGGAAAATGATCAGTTGTTGAATCGTCAGCTGAGCAATCCGGTAATGCTGGGAACTGAGCTTGTCGTAGGTGATCTAGACGGAGTATTGCACCTGCTGGATCCATCAACAGGGCAGATTATTGGCCGTGCTAAAACTTCTGGTGAAGTGCGTCATTTACGTGTAATTGACAACCAGCTCTATGTTTCGACTCGCAAGGGTGCATTAAGCATCTGGCAGAATCGTTAATTTTTGTTTGGCTTATGCTAAAATAAGCCAACCGTATTTTTTACGCGGGGTGATTGAATGTTCAATGCCCCGTGTTTTTATTTATTTTAGGCTTTAATCCTATTCCCTTTTTCTTCCAAAACTTTCTGATGTTCAGGCCATTTTTAGACAGCCTGATATTGAATAAAGGTTAATCTATGAAACCCGTAATTGCGCTCATTGGTCGTCCGAACGTCGGAAAATCAACTCTGTTTAACCAGATAACCAAGAGCCGTGACGCATTGGTAGCAGACTTTGCAGGTCTGACACGCGACCGTAAATATGGTGATGCGATCTATCAAAACAAATCTTTCATTGTCGTGGATACTGGTGGTATCGGTGAAAATGAAGGCGGTATTGACTCCTACATGGCTGAGCAGTCTAAAACTGCGATCCATGAAGCCGACATGATCATTTTTGTGGTCGATGCACGTGCCGGACTACTGGCATCTGATGAACAGATCGCTCGTGAACTGCGTACTTTGGGCAAGAAAGTTTTCCTTGTAGCTAATAAAGTTGATGGCGTACATGCTGAAGCTGCTCTGGTCGAGTTTTATAAACTCGGTATGGGCGAGCCTATGCAAGTGGCTGCTAGCCACGGCCGTGGCGTACAGCAAATGCTGGAAGAAGTACTTGAAGATGTGCCTGAAGATGAAAGTCCAGAAGAACATGACAAGAATACTGGTCTACGTCTTGCAATTATTGGTCGTCCAAACGTAGGTAAATCGACACTAGTAAACCGTCTATTGGGTGAAGAGCGTGTTGTAGCGTTTGACCAGCCAGGAACGACGCGTGACTCAATCTATATTCCTTTTGAGCGTGATGGTCGTCAATACACCCTGATTGATACCGCTGGGGTACGCCGTAAAGGTAAGGTTGATGAAATGATTGAGAAATTCTCAATTGTGAAAACCTTGCAGGCGATGAAAGATGCACACGTAGTGGTGATCGTGGTGGATGCCCGTGAAGGCATTGTAGAGCAGGACTTGCACCTGATCGGTTATGCACTGGAAGCTGGCCGTGCCATGGTGATTGCGATCAATAAATGGGACAACATGTCCGAATATGATCGTAAACAATGTAAGCTCGATGTAGAGCGTCGTTTTGACTTTATTCCTTGGGCGAAAATCCACCTGATTTCTGCGCTACATGGTACAGGTGTGGGTGAGATGTATCCATCGATTCACCGTGCTTATGATTCTTCACATCTGAAAGTATCACCAGCGAAGCTAACCCAGATTCTAAATGATGCCACTGAAGCGCACCAACCACCTACTGTACAAGGTCGTCGCATCAAGATGCGTTATGCGCATATGGGCGGACAGAATCCACCTACTATCGTGGTTCATGGTAATAAGGTAGATAAGACACCTGCAGATTATCGCCGTTACTTGGAAAATGTATTCCGTAAAGTTTACAAACTTGAAGGTACACCAGTAAAAATTGAATTTAAAACCTCAGAAAACCCATTTGAAGGTCGCAAGTCACAGCTGGATGAACGTACTGCTGCGCGTCGCCGTCGTTATGTACAGAAATTCAAGAAAGCCGAGAAAAAATTTAAACGTGGTTAATTGCCATAGTTAAATAAAAAAGCCTGCGAAAGCAGGCTTTTTTATTTATTCATTTTTTAGATTGAGCATTTTTTTGCTTTTTGATAAATACGGATATTTTCAAGATTAGCTAAAGCTACGTCAGCATCGGCTTGAGACGCGGCAATATTATTTTGATTATTATTGCCAGTAAAAGCATTGGTAATTTCAGTTGCGCGCGCAACTGTTTGTGATTGACCTGCAAAAGCAGATAGCGCACCACTTGCAATACCTGCTAATTTAGAAACAGGATTATTGGCTTGAGCATTCGCCTGGTTGAGTGCATTTTGACTTGCTTCTAAGGTGCGTTCAAAACTGCGCGCTTCTACTGCCAAATCCGTACAATCTAAACCTTTTAAATATGTTGTTGAGTAGACACCGTTATTTTGATTTGAAGCATTATTATAATTAGAAGCATAGGCACGGTCTGCACGTGCAACAGCAGCATTCGCCTGTGCACGGCTGCGCTCCATATTTGCTTCAGCCTGATCCATGATGGCGCCGTTTCTAGCTCCCATAACTGCAGTAGCAGCTTCTAGCCAGGAGCCAGCTTGTGTTGAAAATGATAGTGCAGCAATTGTCGTACTGAATATGATTCGCTTAAACATATGACCCTCTGTTTTTCTATGTATAAAATTGTAGCTGGATTGTAACTATTTTTTATTCGATTAAAAATAGCTTGAAAGCTCAATTATTTATTTTGATTTACAGTATATTTTATTGTTTTAATTAAGTTTTATTAAAATATATTTTAAGATATTACCTATAGTTTGTCAGAGAGGCAATCAGGTTGATTTATACTGAAGGCCTTAAAAGTAACATTTTTTATAAGGGCGACTATTTTTGAAGTCTATTATTCATATTGATTGGATCGCGCTGGCACCACGACTTAGACATTTACAAGACTTAGATCGGAAAACCTATATTCAGCAGCGTAAACAATTAATTTATAACTATCGTAATCAGTTGCTAGCTGCACATTTAGGTTGTGTTATTGACCAGCAGGACTTTACTACAACCGAATACGGCAAGCCTTATTTTCCAGCCCATCCAGACTTTGGTTTTAATCATACCCATAGCCAAAACTTCTATGCATTAGCAACAAGCAAACATATTCAGAATTTGGGGATCGATATCGAAGAACTTAATCGAAATGTACGTTTTGAAGCCCTAGCCCAACACGCTTTTCATCCTGAAGAGCTGAAACAGTGGCAGGCATTAGATTACGATCCTGAATACTGGTTTAAAGTCTGGACCACCAAAGAGGCGGTCCTAAAAGCGTCAGGCCTTGGAATCCGGATAAACCTGAATGAGCTGAATACCCAGATTCATCCACATCAAGATGGAGGACGTTGTGAACATCCAGAAATTGGAATTTATGCCTATCAAAACTATATTTTAGCGGGTTGCATGCTCACTGTGGCCTGGCAAAGCGAGTATTCTTGTAAAGGCCTAAGATTTCCAACGATTCAGATTCATCAAGCTGTTTGAAAGTAGAGTAAGCCCAAAATATTTCTTATTGTTTGGCAATCATTAAATTACTCAGCCGGTTAACGAACTGTGGACTCATTCGAGATAAGTGAAATAAAAACTTACTCTTGAATCCGACTGGATGATGGGTCACTTGCCAAATTGAATCTTTTAGCTGTGCCAGTTTGAAAATATCCTGCGCTACATCCTCAGCTTTTAGATGCACGCCCATTTTTTTGATACTTTCGGCCTGCATATCTTTCACCATTGCAGTGCTAACAAAAAGCGGCATCACATCAAATACCCGAATGCCATATTTTTGCCATTCGATATCTAGTCCTTCAGTCAAACCACGAACCGCAAATTTGCTGGTTGCATAGGAAGCCAGATCCGCTTGGCCATAAATCGCCGATGCTGAAGACAGGTTAATGACCCGGGCAAAGGAAGCCTGCTTTAAGTAGGGTAAAGCAGCATGACAGCCATTCAGGACGCCTTTAATATTCACGTCAAGGGTGCGATGGTGATTAGTAATATTCGTTTCTTCAAAAGGACCAGAATATAAAATCCCGGCATTATTTACCAGAATATTGATTTCACCTGACCAGGATGCGAATTCAGATAGAGTAGTTTCCCATGATGCATAATCGGTTACATCCAGAAAGCCAGCTTTGGCATGTTCACCGAGTTGCTGGGCCAATTGTTCTGCCTGTTCAAGATTAATATCATAAATTCCGACTTTATAACCTTGCTGGTAAAATAGCCTGGCTGTCGCGGCACCAATTCCTTGTGCTGCACCACTAATCAATATACTGTGCATGTGCTTGATCTCCTTATTGTCTTTTTTTCTTGAGCATAGCAAGAGACAGGCAAAATAATGCGGCTATTTGGTAAAGAAGAGGTTTTACGGTGGAACAATTACTCCAAGTCATGCGTGAGTTACGTGAAAAATGTCCATGGGATCAGCAACAGACTCCCGAATCTTTAACCAAATATGCGATTGAGGAAGCCTATGAAGTTGAAGCAGCAGTGCGCTCTGGCCAAGCTGATGAGGTGCGGGATGAACTGGGTGATTTGCTGTTACAGGTCGTATTTCAGTCACAAATGTATAGCGAGCAGGGCGCTTTTGATTTTCACGATGTAGTTCAGGCGATTACGGATAAGCTGATTCGTCGTCATCCGCATGTATTTCAGGCTGAACAGTTTGCACAGCTGAGTCCTGAAGATGTCTCGGTACTCTGGAAAGAAATCAAGCAGAAAGAAAAACAGGGTAAGCCACGTTCACGTTTGGATGAGACCAAGCATGCACCTGCACTGCAACAGGCGGATGAGATCCAGAAAAATGTCGCCAAAATCGGCTTTGACTTTCCAGATGTCGCGGGTGCCTATGGCAAGCTGGAAGAAGAACTGGCTGAATTAAAAGAAGCCGTTGCTGGACAAAATTCCGATGAAATACGCGAAGAATTTGGCGACTGCTTATTTTCACTGGTGAATGTTGGTCGTAAACTTGGTGTCTCAAGCGAGATGGCATTATTGGGCACGATCCATAAATTCCGGACTCGCTTTGCCCTGATGGAAGATCGGGCAGAACAACAGCAACTCAATCTGGAAAGCCTGTCATTGGCTGAATTGGATCAGCTCTGGGAACAGGCCAAATTAGAATTAAAACAAAGAGCCGCTCATGAACAAAGTACAACATCGCATAGGTCCAGCATGGATTAATACTGTCCTGCTAGGCATTTGGCTGGCCTATACTTCAATTGGAACAGTACACGCAACTGCAACCGATTATGCAGAATGGAAAGTACGTCAGCAGCAGCATGATGCACGCCTGAAGAAGAAAATTGCTGCTGCTACCCCCGTTTCTGAAAACAATCATTATCTGGCTAAACCTGCATTATCCGCCTCTTCAGCTGCTGATAAAATCAGTCTGAACCAGGCCAGTATTGAGCAGTTACAGCAGTTAAATGGCATCGGGCAGAAGAAAGCGGAAGCGATCATTGAATACCGGCAGAAAAACGGTAAATTTAAAACAATTGAAGATATTCAACAGGTCAAAGGCATCGGGCCGACCTTATTTGCCAAAAACAAGGATAAACTGGCTTTGTAACCCTGCTGAATTTATTGTAAATAAGCCATCCATCTGAACCATGAGAATGACATAATCAAATTGCCCTTTAGCGGTGTAAGCGATATGATTAGCGTCATCTTAGAATTTTACGTTCAGACGTAGGAGACAGCGTCTTTTGCAAACTTTGCGCGCGTCAAAATGTGGTTTATCAACCGCTCAATTACCTTCTTATATTCTCGATGTGATTGATGCCTTAACCAAGGCAGGCTATGAAGCTTATATCGTAGGTGGTGGTGTCCGGGATCTGATGCTGAGTTTAAATCCCAAAGATTTCGATGCAGTGACCAATGCTACACCAGCTCAGGTTAAAGAAGTGTTCGGACGGCGTTGTCGGATTATCGGACGACGTTTCGAGCTGGCGCATGTCTATTCGGGCCGTGAACTGGTTGAAGTGGCAACTTTCCGTGCGCCTCCTAAAAAAGCGGTGACCTCTGCAGCAGGGATGATTCTGCGCGATAATAACTGGGGCACCATTGAGCAGGATTTTGCTCGTCGAGATTTTTCGATCAATGCCATGTATTACCAGCCACGCAAAGGTATCGTGCTGGATTTTTGTAATGCAGTAGATGATATTAAACACAAAACGCTGCGTTTACTGGGTGATCCGACTCTAAGATTTGAGGAGGATCCAGTCCGGATGCTGCGAACTTTACGTTTTGCAGCCAAACTCAATTTCAGTATTGATGAAGCCATTCTGGATATTTTCACTCCGGAAATGACCCAGCTTCTACGTGATGTGTCTCCACACCGTCTCTATGATGAATCGCAAAAGCTATTCACTATGGGACATCTGAATCGTGTGATGCCAATGCTGATCGATTTTGGCATCTGGCGTCAGCTGTTTGCCGATATCAAGCCAAACATTACCGCGTTTATTGAACTGGCAGCGAAAAATACCGATCAGCGTATTTCAATTGGTAAGACCATCAATCCGGCTTTCTTCTATGCGGTATTGTTGTGGCAACCGTTCCTAGAGCGCTGTGATTTTTATCTGTCTAAAGGGGCCGTGCCTGCAGAAGCACGTGCACAGGCAGGACTGGATGTACTGAAACGTCAGGCTACCCGTACTGTGATTCCACGCTTTGCGGAAACTTTCATTCGTGAAGTCTGGGAAATGCAAACCCGCTTGCTCAATCCAAAACCGCAACAGATTGAAGCATTATCAGGTCATGCACGTTTCCGTGCCGGCTTTGACTTTTTGTTGCTGCGTGAAAAATCAGGCGATGAAACTGCACAAGGTATGGGAAGCTGGTGGGAAGCCTATCAGCAAATGGGTAGCGATGAAAAAGAGCGTGCCATTGCCCAATATAACCGTCAGCGTGCCAAGAGCCGTCGTAAGGCTTCTCAGGAAGAACACTTGGAACAGCGCCTGGCTGCACAAGATGTAGCAACCGAGATTGAACCTCTGGTGAATGAGCCGGAACCACGTAGCCGTCGTGCGCGTAAAGCCAAATTTGAGAATGAGCGTAGCAAACCGGTTTCTCATGTGGCGGCCAGTGCCGGCGGCGACATTGGTGCAGACCATCCAATTACCAAGCGTAAACGGGTGCAGCGTGATTTAAGCCAGGTTATTTTTGGGCCTACACAATGACAGTGACCTATATCGGTTTAGGAAGTAACCTGGGCGATTCACGCCAGATTCTGGCTGAAGCCGTGCAAAAGCTAGCAAGTTTGGGGCAGGTAAAAACCTCACACTTGTACCAAAGCCCACCCATGGGGCCACAAGATCAGCCGAATTATTTTAATGCTGTCGTACAGTTAATTACGGATCTGGCACCGCTGGATCTGTTGGATCGTTTGCAAGCCTTCGAACAAGAGGCTGGGCGTGTACGTCTACGTCATTGGGGTGAACGTACCTTGGATCTGGATCTGCTCATTTACGGTGATGAACAGATTCAAAATGAACGGTTAACCGTACCGCATGTGGGCGTGCTGGAACGTGATTTTGTATTGGTGCCATTACTGGATATTGATGCCAACTTGCAGCTGGATGGAAATACATTAAAAGACCTGGACATCGTCAAGCAATCAACCTTAACGGTTTTTGACCGCACGAATTGGGCAAATATTTAATTTTTATATTGGCATGTTCGAGAGAACTTCAATAATAGAGGAACATCTTCATGATCAGTCTCAGTGATTTAAGACGATATAAAGCGGAAGGACGCAAATTTTCTTGCCTGACTTGCTATGACGCCAGTATGGCCAAAGCCATGGAAATTGCTGAAGTTGACAGTATTCTGATTGGCGACTCTTTGGGTATGTCGATTCAAGGTCGTGATTCAACCTTGCCTGTGACTGTAGAAGATATGGCTTACCATACCGCAGCGGTACGCCGTGGCAATCAGCATGCACTGATTATGACTGATCTGCCATTTATGAGTTATGCCACTCTGAATGATGCATTACAAAGCTCAAAAACGGTGATGCAGGCCGGTGCACAAATGGTCAAGATGGAAGGTGGTGCCTGGTTGGCGGAAACCGTTCAGGTTCTAACCCGTAACGGGATCCCAGTCTGTGTTCACTTGGGTCTCACACCGCAGTCGGTGCATGTCTTTGGTGGCTATAAGCTACAGGCCCGTACCCGTGAAGCGGCCGATCAACTGATTGCTGACTGTAAGGCAGTGGTTGAAGCCGGTGCAGCAGTGCTGTTGCTGGAATGCGTGCCTGCACAATTGGGTCAGGAAATTACTGAACTTTTCCCACATATTCCAGTGATTGGTATTGGAGCAGGGGCAGCCACTGATGGCCAGGTATTGGTCGTTCAAGACATGCTTGGTCTAACCTTTGGCCATACCGCGAAATTTGTACGTAACTTTATGAAAGAACAGTCTGGTGCGACTGCAATTCTGGATGCATTTAAAGCCTATCATGCGGCTGTTTTAGATGGTTCATTCCCAGCACCTGAACAAACATTCCAAGTCGAGTTGTAACATGAAAACAGAAACAACCATCCAAGGATTATCTGCTTCGCTCAATCCTGCACGTTCTGCGCGTAAAATTATTGGTTTTGTCCCGACCATGGGCAACCTGCATCAGGGGCATCTGAATCTGGTGCGTGAGGCGCGTAAACTGTGTGATGTCGTTGTTGTGAGTATTTTCGTTAATCCGATCCAGTTCGGACCTAATGAGGATTTTGATAATTATCCACGTACTTTAGAGCAGGATCAGCAGTTACTGGCAGATGTGGGTTGTGACATTGTCTTTGCCCCAACTGTAGAGCAGATGTATGGTAACAAGCCACGTCTAACCAATATCAGTGTGTCTGGTATCACCAATGACCTATGTGGCTTACAGCGTCCGGGTCATTTTGATGGTGTAGCGGTCGTGGTGACCAAATTATTTAATATTGTTCAGCCCAACTATGCCTTCTTTGGTCAGAAAGACTATCAGCAACTGGCTGTGATCCGTCAGTTTGTTCAAGACCTCAATATTCCGCTGGAAGTGATTGGTGTACCGATTGCTCGTGCTGAAGATGGTCTGGCACTTAGTTCGCGTAATGGCTATCTAAGCGAGCAGGAACGTGCAACAGCACCAGTCATTTTCCAGAGTCTGAAAACTGCTGAGCAGCAGTTACATGCAGGTAAAACTTTGGAGGAGGCACGGGCAGGTATCCGTCAAACTTTGACAGATGCAGGTCTGGTAGTGGACTATGTAGAAGCCCGTACACCGGAATTGCAAAAAATTGATGAGTTTAATCAGGATGTCGTGATTTTAATCGCGGCAAAATTAGGAAAAACTCGTCTGATTGATAATCTGCAGATCAAATACGCAGCTGGATAAGTAAAAGGATCGTAAGGCATGAAGCGCATTTTAATTGTGACAGGACAATCTGGCTCAGGTAAATCTTCTGCATTGCAGGTACTTGAAGACTTGGGTTATTACTGTATTGATAATCTGCCTTTGGCCTTACTTCCTGAAATTGTGGCGAAGCTGGACTGTGAAAATAATCTGGAACAGTTGGCGCTTGGGGTGGATGTACGTAGTACCCGTGCAGATTTGCAGGAATTCGACCATGTGTTTGAACAGCTGCAACAGCATGGTACGGTGGATGTCATCTATCTGACCACGCAGGATCAGGAGCTGATTGCCCGTTTTAGTGCATCACGCCGTCCGCATCCTTTGGCTGCCCGTTTCAAGAGTCTGCATCAATGTATTCAGGAAGAAAAAGTCCTGCTGATGCCAATCCAGCTCCGCTCTACAGTGCATATCGATACCACCGATAAAAGCGTACATGATCTGAAACATACCTTGCTGTACAAGCTGGGGCAGACCGATAACCTGATTGTGATTCTGCAATCTTTTGGCTATAAGCATGGCATTCCTTTAGATGCTGACTATGTTTTTGACGTCCGTCATTTGCCGAATCCGCATTGGGAACTCGAACTGCGCAAATATTCAGGCCTCGATCAGCCGGTACAGGAATTCCTGGAAAAAAGTGATCAGGTCGAAGACATGTTCCAGGATATTTATCACTTTTTAGACAAATGGTTGCCGACCTTTGCTGAGGGTCATCGTCATTATATGACCATCTCGATTGGTTGTACTGGCGGCCAGCATCGTTCTGTTTATATTGTGGATAGACTAAAAAAAGCGCTTGAGGCAAAATGGTCTATTCAAGTCCTCCACCGAGAAATGAAGCACTGGTCATGATTGATACGACTGTTGACGTAATTAATAAACTAGGTTTACATGCGCGTGCATCAGGTAAACTCATTGAAGTTACCACCAAATTTCGTTCCAGTATCCAGATTGGCAAATCGGACAAATTGGTTGATGCCAAAAATATTATGTCCTTGCTGATGCTTGGTGCGGGCAAAGGAACAACTTTACGCTTGGTGATTGAAGGTGCAGATGAGGAAAAGGCCTTATCTGAAATTCAGGCACTGTTTGCGGCAAAATTTTATGAGGCAGATTAATCGTGGCACGTCGACCGAGCAGTTTAACTGAAGAAGACTTTGAATCTTTAGAGGGACGCGCAAGTAAAACCGAACAGAAAAAAGCAGTTCAGCGTATGGCTGCTTTAGGCGCACAGTTGGCAGAACTGAGTGCGAAACAAATTAAAAATTTACCCGTTGAAGAACGTCTGATTGAAGCTTTGCTGGATGTCCAGCAAATCAGTTCACATGAAGCACGCCGTCGTCAATTTTCACGTATTGGTAAATTACTTCGTAATGAAAATGAAACCGTGATTCTGTCTTATCTGACTCCGAAACAGGGTTTGAAAAAGACAGCACAATTGCAGCGTTGGGTTGACCGTATCGTGAAAGATGGTGATCCTGCAATTAATGAATTTACCAAAACCTATAATGCGACAGAACGTCATACCTTACGTCAGCATTATTTACGTGTGCATCGTGATCTAAAAAATCAGGCACCGGAAGAAGAAGTGGCAGCCTCAAAGCAAAAGCTGTTTAACTATGTGCAGCAAGTTGCCCTGATTTCAGATAACTGATTATAATGAATAAAAAAGCGACATTTTGTCGCTTTTTTATTCACTCTAATTAATTTTTATTTTCCATGAAAATTCAAGAATGTTCCTATAAGTCATTGTTAACTGTAAAAAAATGTAAACTTTTAATATTTTTGATTACGTAAAAAATTGGTTTTAGTGCATAAATAAACTATTTAAATCACTCAATATTTTATGATTATTAAGAATATTTAAAAAATAGAAATAAATTTAGGTCAAAGTTAATATGATTGGCGATCTATTTTTTCAGAAGGTGACAATAAGTATTTTCTATATATTTGAAAATTCAAAAGCTTTTATTTACCTAAAGATCAGAAGAAAAATGAGCTGTTTTTATCTTCCTCGGATTTCAGAACTCAGATGATATTGAAACAATTTGAAATGAATTCAGGAATTTCAAATAATTATATGTAATTTTTTATAAGAGGAATATTTTCTCAAGTAATTCTTAATATTTAAATATCAAGGTATTGAAGCTATCAATGTATCTTTAGAGAAATAAGTTAACAAATCCTTTGGTCGATAAATGAGATTTTAACGTTGAGTAAATATAGAATCTTTGTTATTGATTGTATTAATTTAGTCGGTTGTAATTTTTATTCTATATTCCATAACATCCAGAGAGGCAGATATGGAACTAAAACTGCTAGAGATCGGTCAGAATACGGAGCAGTTAAGCTCGTGCCGTATATCTCTCATTTTAGGTGTCTATACCTCTGACAATTTATTAGACACCTTCTGTAAGGTCGCCCGTAAAGTACTCGGCGTTAAGACCTGTATCATCGGATTCCATATGGAACCCTATATCTGGTACAGCTGTCCGCTCGGTTTTCGCGGTTTGCACGTACCACAGAATGTGGACATCCCTAAATATCTACAAGAAATGGATGTGATCGATCAAAATCATCCTGCATATCTAGAACTATCAGATCATGTGAACAGCCTTGGCGTAGTCCATCAGCGGCTCGTAGCATTCAATTTGAAATCAGCCCAAGGACAGTCTTTGGGGCAGGTGGTTTTCTTTGACGATCAGACTGAAGTATTTGATCAGGAAGCTATTATTATCGTCCAGCAATTTGCTGAATCTTTAGTAAAACGAGTTAAACTGAATGAGGAACATACACAGCTGAAAGAGTTATACGAACAGCAATGTGCACAAAACTTCAGTAAAACCAAATTCTTCCAGATTATTGCTCATGACCTGCGTGCACCTTTCCATGGCTTGTTAGGCTTCTCGGAAGTGCTGGCACAGGAACGTGACACTCTGGATGAATCCAGTATCCAGAGTATTTCTGATTATTTATATGATACGGCTCAATCGACGTATAACTTGTTAGAAAGTCTGTTGACCTGGGCGATGGCCGAGGGTGGACGTTTCGTTTATCATCCGATTAACTATGAATTAAAACAGTCTACTAAAATTGTCTGTGATGTACTGAAAAGTCTGGCGTTGAAAAAGAATATTGAGCTGATTGACCAGGTTCCTGAAGATATTAAGGTGCATGCTGATATCAATATGATTACTTCGGTCTTGCAGAACCTGGTATCGAATGCGCTGAAATTTACTCCAGTTGATCAGGGTGGCCAGGTGATTCTGGCTGCTGAAATGGAAGGTGAGCAAGTCAAGATTACTGTTCAGGATACTGGTCTCGGTATGACTGAAGAGCAAATGGAAAATCTGTTTAGACCTAATCTCACAGTGAGCTTAAAAGGCACAGACAATGAGAAAGGCGCAGGTCTGGGTCTGGTACTGTGTAAGCGTTTTGTAGACCTGAACCATGGACAGATTGTCGTAGATTCTAAAGAAGGCGCTGGAACCACCTTTACTGTGCATTTACCTAAAGTGACCAATGATCATCAGGCATTGGTACTTGAAGACCTGCATACTGAAAAGTCCTGAAAATCATAAATTTCTATTAAAACCGTTCCCACTCGGCCTGAACTCCTGCTATAACTAAATAAAAGTTTTGAGGGAATCACCGAGTGATGGATGCGGTACAATTGCAGAAAACCTTAAGAGCCAGTCAGTATGCAGAACAGGTATTGGCCAATCATCAAGATCTATTGAATCAGGATTATGCAATTGATCAGTTTCAGGGATCACTCGGCACTGAACAGATTCAAGACTTAATCTATTCCAATCTATTAAATATCAGCGATGAAACCATGTGGATGCGTAGTTTACGTATTCTGCGTGCTCGCCTGATGTTCCGCTGGATCTGGCAGGATGCCAATCAACTCACCGATGTCATCACACTGACCCGCGAGCTGTCTGATTTCGCTGATGCCTGTATCTGTGCTGCCAAAGAGTTTGCCCGTATTCCTCTAGTCGCCAAATATGGCCAGCCAATTGGCTATAACGGTAAAGTTCAGGATCTCATTATTATTGCAATGGGCAAGCTGGGCGCTCAGGAACTCAACCTTTCCAGTGATATTGACCTGATTTTTGCCTTTGATGAACAGGGTGAAACGGATGGGCGTAAATGCATTGACGTTCAACAGTTCTGTATTCTGTGGGGGCAAAAGTTAATCTATCTGCTAGACCATATCACCGCTGAAGGTTTTGTATTCCGCGTTGATATGCGTCTGCGACCATGGGGTGATGGTTCTGCTCTGGCCATCAGTCATGCCGCACTAGAAAAATATCTTAGCCAGCATGGGCGTGAATGGGAACGCTATGCTTGGATCAAAGCCCGCATCGTCAATCCGAGTCCAGAAGGTGATGAACTGCTGGATATGACCCGTCCTTTTGTATTCCGCAAATATGTCGATTACAGTGCTTTCGAAGCGATGCGTGAAATGAAAGCAATGATTGAGCGTGAAGTACAGCGCCGCAATATTGAAGACGATATCAAGCTTGGGGCAGGCGGGATTCGTGAAGTTGAATTTATAGTGCAGGTTTTTCAGCTGATTTATGGCGGAGCCAAGCTGGAATTGCAGGATCGGCAATGTCTGGTCAGCCTGAATCATCTGGATGAGGCTGAACTGCTGGATGAACAGGCGGTGACTGACCTCGAAGATGCCTATTTATTCCTTCGTCGGGTAGAGCATGCTATTCAGGCGCTGCATGATCAACAAACCCAATGTTTGCCGACTGAGCCAGATTTACGTCAACGTATTGTGGATACTTTGGGCTTTTCAGACTGGTCCGCCTTTATGGAAGTGCTGGATCAAAAACGCGCTAAAGTGATTTACCAGTTTGAGCACTTGATCAAGGAAAATGGACCAGAGCCTCAAGGCAAAAGTTTTTCTCAGTTGGAACAACAGCTGAATGAAGTCTTGGATGATCATGCAAAAAATCTGGTGCATGAATTCTGGCATGGTCATGCCTTAAAAAAATTGCCAGCTAAAGCCATTCAACGTTTAAAAACGTTTTGGCCTTATCTGATAGAGGCGATTCTAGAATCAGATAAACCGCAAGTTGCACTGGTTCGCCTGATGCCATTGGTTGAATCAGTCATGCGTCGTACGGTGTATCTGGTGATGCTGATTGAAAGCAAAGGCGCTTTACAGCGTTTGGTCAAGATGGCGACTGTCAGCCCCTGGATCTGTGAGGAACTTACCCATTATCCGGTATTGCTGGATGAGTTCCTGTCGATGGATTTTGAATTACCTAAACGTCAGGATCTGGAAGATAGCCTGCGTCAGCAATTGCTCAGAATCGAAATTGATCAGGTCGAAGACCAGATGCGGGTGCTACGCCTGTTTAAAAAATCCAATGTACTTGCGGTAGCTGCCAGTGATGTGCTGGCGGAAAGCCCTTTAATGAAAGTCTCGGATGCCTTAACAGATATTGCAGAAGTCTCAGTGAATGCTGCGTTGCATCTGGCCTATCAGATTGTGGCCAAACGACATGGTTTTCCGCTGGATGCAGAAGGGCAGCGCTGCTCGATAGAACATACGGCTTTTGCCGTCATTGGCTATGGCAAAGTCGGTGGCATTGAGTTGGGCTATGGTTCGGATCTGGATCTGGTCTTCATTCATTATATGGGTGAGCAGGCAGATACGGACGGTCTCAAGCCGATTAGCGGTTTTGAGTTTGCCATGCGTGTGGCACAGAAGTTTATGTCGCTCATGACCACACAAACACTGGATGGACGTGTCTATGAAGTCGATACTCGTCTACGTCCTTCTGGAGAAGCAGGGCTGCTGGTCACTAGCCTGAAAGCATTTGAGCAATATCAGTTGAAAAATGCATGGCTATGGGAGCATCAAGCCTTGGTACGCGCACGTTCCATTGCCGGAGAAGATAGCCTGAGAGAGACATTTGAAGCACTACGCTGTAAAATTCTTACCCAGAAACGCGATATCTGTCATGTACGTAGTGAAGTTCTGAAAATGCGTCAGAAAATGAAAGATCATCTGGGTTCTTCCAAAGAGCAAAAAAAAGATGGGATTTTTCATTTAAAACAAGATGCAGGTGGTATCGTTGATATCGAATTTATGGCACAGTATGCGGTGTTAGCTTGGAGTGGGACGAATAAAGATCTCGCCCATTACTCCGACAATGTAAGAATCCTTGAGGATGCCGCAAAATCAGGTTGCTTATCCAGCGACGATGCGACTGCTCTGATTCAAGCTTATCTCCGTGAACGCGCCGAGAGCCACCGCTTAGCCCTTGCAAATCAATCCATGCAAGTGTCTGCAAGCGACTGGCACGATACCCGAAAGACCGTTTGCAAGTTATGGCAAAGACTGATTGATCCAAGTGCAGTATTTGCACCGGATAGTGAATAATTGTGAAAAATTGGAGTTTGTGGCATGAATTTGGCTGATCGTGATGGTTTCATTTGGCAAGATGGACAACTAGTAGACTGGCGTGAGGCGAAAACTCACGTATTAACACATACTTTGCATTACAGCATGGGTGTGTTTGAAGGTGTCCGTGCTTATGAAACCCCGAATGGAACGGCTATTTTCCGTCTGAAAGAACACACCAAACGTTTGCTCAATTCTGCAAAAATTTATCAAATGAAAGTTCCATTTGATCACGCAGCTTTAGAACAAGCTCAAATTGATGTGGTTCGTGAAAATAAATTGGCATCTTGCTATTTACGTCCAATTATTTTTATTGGCTCTGAAAAATTGGGTATTGCTGCTACTGACAATACTATTCATGCTGTAGTTGCAGCGTGGAGCTGGGGTGCTTACCTTGGTGATGATGCGATGGCGAAAGGTATTCGTGTAAAAACTTCATCATTCACACACCATCATCCAAACGTGACTATGTGTAAAGCCAAAGCATCTGGTAACTACACATTATCGATTCTTGCTCACCAAGAAGTGGCACATTCTGGTTATGACGAAGCAATGCTGCTTGATCCGCAAGGCTATGTATGCCAAGGTTCAGGCGAAAACGTATTCCTGGTACGTGATGGCGTAATTCATACTCCAGACATCGCTGGTGGCGCATTAGACGGTATTACTCGTCAATCGATTATTACCATTGCTAAAGATCTTGGTTATGAAGTGGTAGAACGCCGTATTACCCGTGACGAATTCTATATTGCAGATGAAGCTTTCTTCACTGGTACTGCTGCTGAAGTAACACCAATCCGTGAATATGATGACCGTCAAATTGGTGAAGGCGTACGTGGTCCAATCACAACTCAAATCCAGAAAGCTTACTTTGATGCAGTTCAGGGTAAAGACCCTAAATATGCGCACTGGTTAACTTACGTAAAATAAGTTAAATCTATGAAAAAGGGACTCATTTGAGTCCTTTTTTTATTTTAGTGACTCTTTCTCAAAATATTAAACTATTAGGTTGTTAGGTAGAGAAGCCAATAAATTGCAGAAAAAATGACGACTCTCATATTTTGGAAAGTTATATATTCACTATAAAAATAAACGAATAAGCGTAACGAACAACTAAAATTAGTGTTGCTCTATACTTATCATTCAAATATGAACTTTATTTTGATATAAGTTGCTGGAAAAATATTCAATTCTTGTGATGAAAAAATGAAGATTATATTTCTTTATGAGATTTGCGGTAAACTGTGCAGAAATGAAAAGCAATAGGCTCAGTCAGTACCAGTAATGGTATGATACTGATATTGCATAGGTGGATGATGGGTGCATGAACGCAAAGCAAAATGACCTTAAGACTCAGGGTGAACAGTCACCTGAACAAAATATTGTGATCTGTATGAAATGGGGCACAAAATATGGGTCTGAATATGTCAATCGTCTTTACAATATGGTGAAGCGACACACAACTGTTGATTTTCAAATGGTGTGTTTAACTGACCGTACTGAAGGGATTGATCCAAATGTGCAATGCTTTCCTATTCCACCGTTGGCTTTGCCAGAAGGTGCACCAGAACGTGGCTGGAATAAGCTCTCTACCTTTGAACCTGATCTCTATGGTTTGAAAGGCAATGCTTTATTTTTAGATCTGGATGTTGTCATTGTCGATAATATTGATGAATTCTTTACGCATCCGGGTGAGTTTCTGATTATCCATGACTGGAAACGACCATGGCGTATTACGGGTAATAGTTCAGTTTATCGCTTTAAGCTCGGAGCTTTTCCTGGTCTTTTGCCATATTTCCGCGAACACTTTGATGAAATCCGTCAAAAATTCCGTAATGAGCAGGCTTATCTTTCTTGGTATGTAGACCAGGAGAAGAAACTTGGTTATTGGCCGGATAGCTGGTGCAAAAGTTATAAATACCATTGCCTACAAAAAATTCCGATGGCTTATTTCAAACCGCCAGTAAAGCCTGAGGGCGTAAAAATTATTATTTTCCATGGGGAGATTAACCCACCTGATGCCATTAATGGTGGTGGTGGTAAATGGTATCGCTATGTGTTGCCATCCCAATGGATCAAGGATGCTTGGCAGTAAGTCCTAAGACTTACATAATCTGATTATTGATTAGAAAAATTATGGAAAAAATAGATTTTGTTATTACTTGGGTTGATGGTAAGGATGAAAAACATCGACTTAAAAGACAACAGTTTCAGCCTGCTAATATTGCCAAAGGTGCTGCCGAGGAAACTCGATTTGCCAGTAATAATGAAATCTACTTTTCAATTGCTTCAATTCTTAAGTATGTTCCTTATTGTGGAACAATTTATATTATTACTGATGAACAACAACCAGCAAATATTTATGATTTCGTCGAACAGGGGTTATGTAATCCGGATCAGATAAAAATAATTGATCATCGAACAATATTTACTGGGTATGAGCAATACTTGCCTACATTTAACTCTTTAAGTATTGAAACTATGCTTTGGAATATTCCAAGCTTATCTCGGTATTTTATTTATTTAAATGATGATTTCTTCTTCAATGCACCTTCTGAATTTGAGGATTTTTTAGCGAATGATCAAATTAAAATTTATGGGCATTGGGAACGCAGTTCGTTAGTTAAAGCAAAATTTAATCTGCGTAAAGGCCTTAATAAATATTTTGGTAAGTCTTTACAGCCTAAATATACAATTGCCCAAATGCTTAGTGCTGACCTTTGTGGATTAAATCAATATTATGAAATTCATCACCGTCCCCATATACTAGATCGTGAATTTTTGAAAGAGTATTTTACAAAGTATCCTGAAATATTACATCAACAGATTAAATACCGTTTTAGAAGTGCTTTACAGTTTTTACCGGTTGGATTAAATAATCATTTAAAAATTCAAGCTAGTAAAGCGATATTATGTGATGATATAAATATTGCTTATCTTAAAAATGAAGCCTCATTATCTTCATTTCTATCTGACTTGAATGACACAACTATTAAATTTGGCTGTGTACAAAGTTTAGATCAATTAAATCCTGAACAATCGTTAAAGATAACCTCTGCTTTAATAACTAAATTTAAAGATTATTTGCCTTTATTTATTCATCATTACTAAGAGCTAGCCATGAAAGTTATAACTTATTTAATTAATTTAGACGGAAGTGATAAACGGCTGGCTGATGCAACTCTACAACTTAATAGTGTCGGTTGGGAATTCGAACGTTTTGCTGCATACGATGGGCGAGGTCAAGCTCTCTCTGAATTTGCACATTATAATGATGATGAAGCTAACCAGATATTAGGTCGTAGTCTAATGAGTTCGGAGTTGGGATGTTATCTAAGTCATTATGGTTGTGCAGAAAAGTTTCTTGCTACTGATGCGGATTATCTTATCGTACTTGAAGATGATATGAAGATTGAACCAGATTTTAAAATAAAACTTGATTGCCTGATTGAGTATCTAGACCAGCATAAAAACTTAGATTGGTATTTAGTGAATATTGCAGCTAAAAAGAAAAAGCTGGCAAAAAATATTACTCAAATTGAGAATATGAGTATATGGCATGCTTATTATTTTCCAATTCGTGGCTTGGGATTGATTTGGTCTCGTCAGGGAGCACAGGCTTTCGTTAACGCTGGAAAAACTATAAATATGCCAGTAGATATTTTCTTTCAAACTTGGTTAAGTAAAAATGGTAAAGGATTAGGAGTTTGGCCACCATTAGTGAAGCCAGCGGGGGTAGATAGTGATATTTTGGGGACAGTTGCAGCTCAAGGGGTGTCACGTAAAGAGAAAGAAAATCGTGATCTATCGTATGGTTTAAAAAAACAGAAACGTATGTGGCGTGATCGTTATTATGCGGTTAAGCATTTATTAAAATCAAAAAAAGTTATGTGATATGAAAAATTTTGTTATTAGTTTAAAAACAGCTACTGCACGTCGTGAACACATTTGTAAGGAATTTGGAAAGCAAAATATAAATTTTGATTTTTTTGATGCTTTGACACCAGATTTAGCCAAACCTTTAGCGGAAAAAATGCACTTGAATGTTGGGGATGAGTATTTAACAGGTGGCGAGTTGGCATGTTTTATGAGCCATGTCTCTGTTTGGCAAAAGATGGTCGACGAGCAGATTCCATATATTGCAGTATTTGAAGATGATATTTTTTTGGGTCAAGATGCATTCTCAATTTTTAGTACATCTGCATGGATTCAAGAAAACTGGCATATTATTAAAACTGAAGCATTCTCCAAAAAAGTTTTATTAGCGAAAAATACATATAATATCGAAAATACTGACCGTGAAATTAAAAGGTTAACTAGTAAAAATTTAGGAACGGCTGGATATATTTTGTCCTTAAAAGGGGCAAAGGAATATCTAAGTTACATCAAGAAAAATTTTTTAGTTCCTTTGGATGAGGTGATGTTTAGAGACTTTATTCAAACTAAGCAATGTGATGTTTATCAAATGTCACCAGCTATTTGTATACAAGAAATGATGTTATATCCAGAGAAGAAGACAGTTCTTTCAAGTGATTTAATAGATGAACGTAAAGCAAGAATGAAAAAATATAAGAAGAAGGGATTGAAAAAAATAAAAAAGGAAATTATACGTATTGTTCATCAAATTAAATATTATTTATTTGGAAAAGAAGTTGATTTTAAATAAAGGAACTAAAAATAAACTTTATAAAAATTCAAATTTAGAGAATTTTTAAGGTTGCTAAGTTATAAGTTAAAGGATTGAATAACTTTCGTAACTGTATGTTAAGGAGTATAATGTTATTAAATTATGGGTTTAGGTAGACCCTAGATTATTTAATAAATCATAGAATTGAATTGCGGTTTAAAATGAATACTTTTGTAATTACCCTCTCGGAAGCTTTATTGCGTCAAAATCATATAAAGAAAGAATTTGCGAAAGAAAATATACCATTTAAATTCTTTGATGCAATTACTCCAAATAGAATTGATCTCATTTCTAAGTCACTAGGTATTGATATTAGAGATTCTGATTTAACTTTAGGTGAACAAGCGTGTTTTTTAAGCCATGTTTGTCTTTGGAAAAAAATAATTGATGAAAACCTGAACTATGTTTGTATTTTTGAGGACGATATACATTTAGGGAATAGTGTTTTTGATTTTTTAAGCCATATAGATATTTATCCTGATGATTTTGATATTATTAAGTTAGAATGTTTTAATGATGTTATATCGGTCGACTCTATTTTTTCAAAGAAAATTTTAGATAGAAAAATTCTAAAATTGAAGTCTAGAAATCTTGGCACAGCTGGATATATTTTGAATAAAAAATCCGCGATTAAACTTATAAGTATTCTTAAAAGTAAAAAAAAATTTGAACCTATTGATCGTTTTATGTTTGAAGTCCTAATTTGTAACAGAGATATTAATATTTATCAAATAGAACCAGCAATTTGTAAGCAAGATTTTCTTATTAATAATAGTGATAAAAATTTGCTTAGTTTTATTGAGGGTGAGAGAAAATTAAGAGTTAGCGAACAATTAAAAAAAGAAAAGATTAAAATCCCATTCAGAAAAAAAATTATTAGAGAAATTTTACGTATTTTTAAAATCTTTGATTATCGGTCAAAAAAGATTTTCAGCACTTTTAATTAAATAACCTATGGAAATTTAGCAAGATATGATTCCTAAAATTATACATTATTGTTGGTTTGGTCCAAATGAAATTTCGGAAAATCAATTGAAGTATATTAACCAGTGGAAAGAATTATGTCCTGAGTGGGAAATAATTCTTTGGAATGAGACTAATTTTGATGTAAATTCAATTCCTTTTACAAAAAAAGCATATGAACTGAAAAAGTATGCTTTTGTTACAGATTATGTAAGGGTATGGGCTTTAAATAAATTCGGTGGTGTATATTTAGATACAGATGTTGAACTCAAGAAAAATATAGAATATTTTTTACAGTATGATGCTTTTAGTTGTTTTGAAACTGAAGGTATACCCTTTACCTCTGCCGTATGGGGAAGTAAAAAAAATCACTCATTACTTACAAATCTCCTTTTTTATTACGAGAATAAGGAATATAGTTTATCGGAGGAACCTAATACATTACTTATCGGTAGTATTTTGAAAAAAGAATTTAATATAGATCCTAATTTAGATATTGATCAAGTTGGATACGATGGTAATGATAGAATTAATATATTTTCTTCAAATTACTTTTGTTTAGATTTACCTGAGAATTATGCATCACATCATTTTTTTGATTCTTGGGCCTTATCTGAAAAGAAAGTTCCATATAAAAAGTTGGTTCATGATAAATATTACTTGAGTAAATTAAATTTTGATTCAGATACTAGCAAAAACATTATCAAACAATTTTCTGGAAATTTGACTTTTAAGAATTTGTTATTGATTATTAGATATTATTTAAAAAGCAAGTTTAAATAAAATTTATCTTTTATATTAAGGCATAGTAATAAATTTAACTGAAAGTTAGTTCTTATATATCCTTTCCTTACCTGCAAGTTTCCTAAACCTTTTGTACCCCCACAAATACTGCTCTGGAGCAATGTTAATCATTCGCTCCATTTCCTTGTTTAAGGTATCTACAGAAAGCTGTAAGTCTTTAGAGAGAATATCTGTTGATAATTTAGTTACATGAATATCAAAGCCGTTTAGATCATCATGACGTAGACAACTCAAGCCAATTACAGAGCATTGGGTTTTTGCAGCCAATTTAGAGAGCAGGGTGGAAGATAAAGCATTCTGTCCATAAAAAGGTGAGTAAATACCACCACTTTCTTTGGGCACATGATCAGGAAGAATAGCAGCGAAGCCACCCTGTTTTAAATGCTTGAATAAAGCCCTTACTCCCGTTTCATCAGTCGGAACAAGGGTAGCATTTAAACGCTGCCGTGCTTCGAGCATAAACCGATCGACATCAGGATTTTTGCTCGGTTTATACATGATGACAGGGCTAGTGTGTTGATTCACCCAGGCATTAAGTAACTCCCAAGTACCAAAATGAGGAACGACTGCTAAAGTTCCATTCGGGTTTTTCAGTGCATCAGTAAAAATTTCCGGATGATGAATATTCCGAATCTGTTTTAATGCAAATTCAGGTTCAGAACCCCAAATTTTGACTGACTCGGCATAGGTCATGCATTGGCTCTGAACACTTCGTTTTGCCAGTCGTGTGCGTTCCGATGCTGACAGTTCAGGATAGGCAATCCCTAAATTAATTTCTGTAGTACGGCGAATCGATGAATTTGTAATATAGAGAAGTGATCCAACACTTTTCGCTAAATTTTGAATGAATCTTAACGGGAGTTTGGAGAAGTTCTTGAGTAATGCGTACATGGTGTGCAGCTTGCCTGATTAAGATTCTTGATCAGGATTGCCTTTAAGCACCATATAAATCAAACCTACAAAAATGACAAGTGCACCTAAAATACTGCTCAGGCAGAAGTACACAATACGGTCATTGGTGTCCAGGTTAAACAGGTTGTTTGCAAGGATATAGCGCATGAACAGCCATTGTACGACTGAAAACACGATCAGCATGATGCCACGGTTACGAACAGCAGGACGCATCGCCATTGCCAAATTACCTAAAAATAGAAACTGAAGCTATTATGCCACTGTCGTGCAGGCTTCTCAATGCAATAAAAAAGCCCTGTTAGAACAGGGCTTTTTTACTCAAATCATCAAGAAATTATTCTTGAGATTCGGCTTTTGGTTTTTCACGTAAGCGAATACCCAAATCACGCAGTTGAGTTGATTCAACTGGTGCAGGTGCTTGAGTCAATGGACATTCAGCAGTTTTGGTTTTCGGGAATGCAATCACATCACGGATTGAAGATGCACCAGTCATCAACATCACCAGACGATCCAGACCGAATGCCAAACCACCATGCGGAGGCGCACCGAATTTAAGCGCATTTAGCAAGAAGCTGAATTTCTCTTCTGCCTCTTCTTCAGAAATACCCAGCGCTTCAAAGATCGCCTTTTGCATTTCTAAAGTATAAATACGCAGTGAACCACCACCGATTTCAGTACCATTCAATACCATGTCATAAGCAACAGACAATGCTTCGCCTGGATTATTCTTCACATCTTCAACGCTTGATTTAGGAAGCGTGAACGGATGGTGAACAGAAGTCCATTTGCCATCATCAGTTTCTTCGAACATTGGGAAGTCAACTACCCAAAGCGGAGCCCATTCGCAAGTTGCAAGGTTCATATCATGACCAATTTTCACACGAAGTGCGCCCATTGCATCATTCACAACTTTGGCTTTGTCTGCACCGAAGAATACGATGTCGCCATTTTCAGCACCAACACGTTTCAACAGATCCAGCACGATAGGCTCGATGAATTTTACGATTGGAGATTGAAGACCTTCGATGCCTTTTTCAAGTTCATTAACTTTGATGTAAGCCAAACCTTTCGCACCGTAGATACCAACGAATTTAGTATATTCATCGATTGCGCTACGTGGCAGTGAGCCCGCACCTGGAACGCGAAGCGCAACGATACGGCCTTTAGGATCTTTAGCAGGACCTGCGAATACTTTGAACTCGACGTCTTGCATCAAGTCTGCAACGTCAACAAGTTTCAAAGGAATACGTAAGTCTGGTTTGTCAGAAGCATAGTCACGCATTGCTTCTGAATAAGGCATACGTTGGAATTTGTCGAATTTGATGCCAAGAAGTTCGTCGAACATCTTAACAGTCATGCCTTCCATCAAATCCATAATATCGTCATCGCTCATGAACGATGTTTCGATGTCGATTTGAGTGAATTCAGGCTGACGATCCGCACGTAAATCTTCGTCACGGAAACATTTAGCGATCTGGTAGTAACGATCTACACCACCTACCATCAACAACTGTTTGAACAGCTGTGGTGATTGTGGAAGCGCATAGAAGCTACCATTAGATACACGGCTTGGAACTAAGTAGTCACGCGCACCTTCAGGGGTCGCACGAGTCAAGATCGGAGTTTCAACGTCTAGGAAACCGTGATCGTCTAAATAGTTACGGATCAGGTTGGTCACTTTAGAACGGAAACGTAAACGATCGATCATTTCAGGACGACGGATGTCCAGGAAACGATATTTCAAACGAATTTCTTCAGAAATGCTTGTATTTTCGTCATTTAATGGGAATGGAGGAGTTTCAGACTGAGCAAGAACTTCAATTTCTTTACCCAATACTTCGATTTGACCACTCACCATGTTGGCATTTTCAGTACCCGCATAACGGCGACGTACACGGCCTGTAATTTTTAATACGTATTCAGAACGTGCTTTGTCTGCTGTTGCAAACGCTTCAGGTGTATCTGGGTCGATAACCACTTGAACAAGACCGTCACGGTCACGCATGTCAAGGAAAATGACACCACCGTGGTCACGGCGACGGTGTACCCAACCGCATAATGTTACGGTCTGGTCAATTTGAGCTTCGGTTAAAGAACCGCAGTAATGAGTTCGCATCATAGCGTTAAAAATCCAACTATATGGGTTAAGGAAGCGTATACGTAAACAGCGTACCGCCTTTAGCAAAGGTAGGATTATGCCTCTTTGGGCATGTTGTCACAAGAACTTGAGGCAAAAACAGTATCATTTTAAAGTGAATAAGCAGGAAGTGGGAGATTTTCCTAGCCCATACGCCGATCACGATCCAGAAATAAAAATAGCAGACAGCCCAGACTAAAAGTGATTAAAAAGCCCTGACTAAATTCATTAATAGATCGTCCAGTAAAATAGTAGAGATCTGATTGCCAGACGTCTGTAGGAATATAGCGTGCATAATCCCAGACTGAAAACAGAGCGGTTAATATAGAAAAGAAAAATAAGCCTCCGGCAAATGATTTGATTTTCAGACTGACTGCGAGATATTGGCGATGCTTTTTATAGTAGTGCACACTCATCCACAGCATAAACGGCAAAACAATCACGGACGTACCGATCTGTAAAATCCGATGCAAGGGATAACTCTGTCCAAACAACTGAAACTGTTGTGCTAAAACTTCATGGAAGGCAAAAGTCCGAAAATCGACGTGGGTCAGACCATCCCAGATTAAATGAGTGGCTGTGCCGATGATCAGTGCTAGACACATCGCCAAGATGAATCTTAAAGCTGAAAGGATGCTGTAAATATTTAAATCATGCTGAATGCCCATGAAACGGTAAATTACTGGCCGGTAAACCAGATACCAGATGCTACAGAAAGCCAGCCCAATCAAGAGGTCTGGATGAATCAGCGAAGACCATAAATGCGTGATATTTGAATTGCTCGAAGTAAACAGTCGATGTAAATCGGGCACCATACAGCCAATCGCCAACGCAGCAATCGGTAGCCGATTACCGCTTAAACGTGAAATAGGTGGAGCAAGCACAGCATGCGATAAGGTAAAGGGCATAAAAATAATGTTTTAATGTAATAAAAAATATTCAAAGAGCATTCTAATAAAATATATCACTGGTTATCGTAAACGATTGCAAAAATAATGAAATGTTATATTATAACATTATTCTATTTTAGTCATTTTGAGCTTGGGTCATGTCTTTTCATAAGAATTTAATAACACTCTCTATTTTTGCGGTTATTACACCATCAGCATTCGCACAACAAGAAGAAGCGACAGTAGCTGTACAAACGCTGGAAACCATCCAGGTTCAGGCCCATCCATTGATACAAACCGCAGCAGATTTTGCGGTTGCGGATCATGTGGTGGATCAAAAAGCATTATCTGAGCGTGCGACGACTATTGGTGATGCACTGGCAGATGAATTGGGTGTCTATTCAAATCAGTTTGGTACAGGTGCAAGTCGTCCGGTCATTCGAGGTCAGGATGGCCCACGTGTGAAAGTGTTGCAGCATGCTTCAGAAACTGCTGATGTTTCGACCTTGTCTCCGGATCATGCTGTCACCGTTGATCCGATTCTGGCGAAACAGGTAGAAGTGATTCGCGGTCCATCTACATTACTTTACGGTGCCGGTACAGTCGGTGGGTTGGTGAATGTCACCGATCAAAAAATTCCGACCCAAATGCCGGCAGATGGTCTGGAAGGTACAGTCGGCCTGCGTTATAACTCAGGTAGTGACGAAAAACTGGCAAGTGCTGGTGTGACAGCGGGTATTGGTGAAAACTTTGCTCTACGTGTAGAAGGTTCAAAACGTAAAGCTAATAACTATATTGCTCATGCAGGTTATTTCACAGAACATTCTCATCATGAAGAAGATGAAAATGGAAATGAAATTGAAGAAATTCATCGTGAAAAAGCCCGCCGTGTAGATAATACCTTTGCAGAAGGACAAACAGTCAATATTGGTGGATCATGGATTCATGATCGTGGTTTTGTTGGTCTATCTTATAGCAACCGTCAAGACCAATATGGTTTGCCAGGGCATAGTCATGAATATCATGACTGTCATCCACATGGTAATGAATTGCACTGTGGCGGACATGGCCCAGCACCGCAACCAGATCCAAATGCAGTTGAAGAAGAACACGCACATGGTGGTCCATGGGTTGATCTGGAATCACATCGTTATGATATGCGCACTGAGTTAAATAACCCATTTGCCGGTTTTGACAAGTTGCGTGCCCATGCCAGCTTTACTGACTATGAGCACGATGAACTGGAAGAAAATGAAGTCATTAGTAACTTTAAAAGTAAAGGTTATGATGCTCGTTTAGAACTTGTGCATAAACCAGTCGCTGGTTGGGAAGGGGTCATTGGTACTCAATATAGCCAGCAAAAAATTAATCTTGCCGGTGGTACAGAGGAACATGAGGGCCATTCCCATAGTAGTGTTCTGATGGCAGATACCAAAACTGAAAAATATAGTTTATTTGGTCTTGAGCACAAACAGATCGGGGATGTGCATGTTGAACTGGGTGCACGAGTAGAACATCAAAAAATTGATGTGGATTCAACTCAAAAAAATTACTCAGATACCGGTGTTTCAGGTTCAGCAGCAGCCAATTGGGAATTTGCGCCAAACTATAAGCTTTCTGTGGTTGGCTCGCATCAGCAACGTTTGCCTTTGGCGCAAGAACTTTATGCAGATGGGGTTCACTTTGCCACCAATACTTATGAGCGTGGGAATCAGGATTTAGATGTTGAGAAATCAAATAATCTTGAATTAGGTCTGCATTATGAAGGCGATAAGCTAGACTATCATGTGCATGTCTATCACAACTGGTTTGATAACTACATTTATGGTTCAACGACTGATAGTGAAGGTGACTTCCGCTTGGTCGACTATACACAAGACAAAGCTCGATTCTATGGTACGGAAGCACAAGCTGGTTATCAGATCAATGACATGTATAAGCTCAGTGTCTTTGGTGACTATGTGCGCGGTAAAATCGAAGGCGAGAATGCCCCACGTGTACCGGCAGGTCGCTTAGGCACCAAAGTCGAAGCAGACTTTGCCGATGGCTGGTCAGGTCTGGCTGAGTATTATCATGTCTTTAATCAGGACAAGATCGCCAGTTATGAAGATGAAACCCAAGGCTACAATATGGTTAATCTTGGCCTAAGCTATGCCAATACGATTGCCGATAAAAATGCTTATCGGGTGTATTTCAAAGCCAATAATCTGCTGGATGATCAGGTCTATTCGCATAGCTCATTCCTGTCGAATATTCCGCAAGTCGGACGTAATTTCACAGTCGGCGTAAAATATGATTTCTAGGATTCAGATGAAATAACTGACCGAATCCAAGTACTGTCACTGAAATAGACTTGAAAAATCATCAGATTAAACCTAGCCTGAGCATATTGGGTTAGGTTTTTTCTTATGCGTATCTTTCAACGAATTCACAATAAACTGAACTGGTCAAACCGCCGTTATGCGGCCTTGATCATTGGTGTGCTGATGGCCAGTTATCTGGCTTCAGCAATTTATCATACTTATAAACCCTTACCTGAAGGGCTGAATTACACGGGTAAGCTGCGCCATGCACAGGTGAAATTTCTGGTCGATCAGACTTATCTGGATGCACAGGGCAAGCAACAACTGGATCATCAGATTTTTAATGAAATGCTGAAGATGGTTGAGGAAGCAAAATCCCTGATCGTGCTGGATATGTTCCTGTTTAATCAGCAAACCGGTGCCTCTAAACAGGAACATCAGGCACTCAGCAAACAGCTCACAGAGGCCTTACTTAACAAGCGATTAATGCAGCCTGAAGTGGAAATCAAATTTATTACCGATCCGATTAATTCTGTCTACGGTGGAATTACAGCACAGCATTATCGTGAACTGCGTCAGGCGGGAGTAGATGTAATCGAAACCAATCTGACACCGCTGCGTGCTTCTAATCCAAGCTGGTCAGGTTTCTGGTATCTGTGCTGTCAGGGGATTGGCAATAATCCGGAGAAAGGCTGGTTGCCGAATCCATTTGGTCCAGAAAAAGTGACCTTACGCAGTTATTTCGACCTGTTTAATTTCAAAGCCAATCATCGTAAAACACTGGTCGTGGATACAGATCAGGGCTGGAAAGCACTGGTTACCTCAATGAACCCACATGATGGCAGTTCACGGCACTCCAATATTGGTCTACTGGTCTGGGGCAGAACAGCGATTGATATTCTTGCGACAGAACAGGCGGTCGGGATCATGTCTCAAGCCAATATGCCGGCTGTGATTGCAGGTGAGTTTGAAGCAGAAAAAAAACAGCCTCAAGTTCAGGTGCTAACTGAAAAAGCCATTTATGAGGGAGTTCTAAAGCTGCTTGAAACGGCGAAAGCAGATGAGCAGATTGATCTGGCCATGTTCTATCTGTCAGAACGTAAGATTGTGAAAGGGTTAATTGCAGCGCATGAGCGCGGAGTGAAACTTCGGGTTTTACTTGATCCAAACAAAGATGCATTTGGTCGTGAAAAAAATGGCATTCCTAACCGCCAAGTGGCTTCAGAACTGCATAAAGCTGGTATTCCGGTACGCTGGTGTAATACTCAAGGCGAGCAATGTCATAACAAAATTCTGATGAAATATGGTGCCCAGCAATCTGAAATGATTTTAGGTTCCGCCAATTTCACGGCACGTAATCTGAAAAATTATAATCTGGAGACCAATCTGCGTGTGGTGGGACAACCTCAGGCGGAAGTCTTTAGCGATGCGCAGCAGTATTTCAATACGGCCTGGTCTAATTTGAATGGCCGTTCCATGAGCGGAGACTATGCTCAATATGCTGAAGAGTCATTCTGGAAATACTGGTTATACCGTTTTATGGAATGGAGTGGCTGGTCGACGTTTTGATTGGCCTCTCCCTAGCCCTCTCCTGAAAGGAGAGGGAACTCCTTCTCCCTATGGGAGAAGGTTGGGATGAGGGGAGTTATTTTTCTGGATTCGGCGGAACCAGTTGATCCAGTTCTTTATCTGTCAGCTCATCCAGTTCAGAAATATCAGTTTTGATTTTCCATTGTGCTTCATCATCCACCGGATTTGGTAAACGCGCCTCTAGCCAGTCACATACTACATCTGGTGGGAAGTCAGCATGATTGCACTGGATCACCCAAGACAGGAAATCTTTGGCTACACCATTCATATAAGGCGGTGGAGAAACTGGAAGAAACTGAGTCGGCAGGCGCTCATTTTTAGAAATATAGTTCAGGACATGACCCAGTTCCTGCACAGTTTGCCATGCTAAAGGATGATCAACGTTGATCTGAAATTTAAACCACCAGGCCTGTTTCCCATCCGAGCCATAGCTATCAATCAGTCCTTTTTGAACACTAGGTACCTTGCAAAAATATTCATATAAACGATCGAAATTTAAATCAGACACAGTATGCAACTCAAAGCATTAAAAAAAGTGATATTAGCATACGCACTTCAGCGTTCATCACGCAAGCCTGTTAAAGTCATGGAATCAATTACAAAACTTTGCAGCAGCAGGGAATTTATCCATATTTTCTGCATGGATTTTGGTTAAAATATGGTCAGAAATCTTTGGAGGACGCACTTATGAAAACATTAGCTTCAGGTGCATTGCTGGCTTCATTCCTGTTTGGTATTGCGGTGCCCGCTTGGGCGGATAATGCCTGGGTAGGCTATACTGGTGTTGATCGTTCTAAACCTCAACATCGTCCTCCATCGCGTCCTCATTATGCACCACAGCCGCCTCATTCGCAGCGGCCTTATTATCCGCAACGTCCATCCCATGGCGGATATTATCCTCCTGCACAGAGCCAAAGCGGGTTCAATATCCAGTATCAGGCACCGACCACGATTTACCAGAATTCCAATAGCTATAGTTGGGTTAATGGTGATCCAAATGTGGCCTACATTGAAAGTTCGAGATATACAGTGATTACTGACTGGCAGCGTTTGGGATTACCGGCACCACCACGCGGAAGTTACTGGATTTATGAAAATGGACGTTATGTGTTGATGAATAACCGTTAAAAGAAATTCCCTCTCTTGTTAGGAGGGGTGATTAATTACCCTCTTGCGAAGCAGTGCTTCTCACCTTTTGCAAAGGGGGACTTTTCTATGACTATGCCAACTCATCATCCTCAGGTCGTGGAGTTTTACCTTCTGGTAATGGCTTTTCGCTATGCTTGTCACGAATAACAGATGGATAGGTCCAAGACGCATAACGGACCACCAGAATGGCAAAAGCCAGAATCAGAATCGAACCGGTAATAATAACCTGATCCATGCTGGCTTTGTGCGTATGTTGAATATCAGAAATCAGTAAACGGGTCAGGGCAGTAATCGCAATATAAATCAGGAACCGAACTGGCATATGATTGGTCTTGAAATAAATGCCGACCATGGCACCAAGTTCCAGATAGATAAACAGCAAAAGAATATCATCAATGGTGGCAAACTGTTTGACGGTCAAGATGTCAAATACGGTATGACCTGCGGACCAGATCACCATACAGCCAATAATAAACAGCGCAAGATAATGGAAACTTTCAACGGCAAGGTTGCCAAAACGGTCGAGGAGAGTTTCTATTCTTTTTACTTTAGACTCAGATTTACTCATGTTCTCCTCCAGATTTTTCATGTGAAATAACATATGAACAGGAAAGAACTAGCAAAGATCATGCACAAAAAGAGAAAAATAAAATAAAAGTGAAATTATTCGAACTTTTGCACTTTTTTTGCACTAACTTGTTATATTGTATGAGAACTACATTGAATAAATAGGAGAAAAAAATGTTGGACAAAATTCAAACAAAAATTAGTCAATTAGAAGCAGGAAAAAAATTAATCTTGGGCACGGGGATCAAGGCTGAAGAGATGCAGAAGGTACTTGAACTGTGTGAATCTTTAGAGTCGCAAGGGGGAATTAAAATAGTGAATAAGCATTTCAATCCTAAAATAACGACGCAACCAGATACGATCTTGATTGAAAAAGTATAGTGCATAAAAAGCCCTGCAGATGCAGGGCTTTTTATATGGATTCACGTCAAGATTAAGCTTGAGTCGTGAAGTAATCTTCAGAGAAATTCATCACTACTTCGCAACCAGCTTTCACTTTAGTGATACGCAGTGCAAGTTCAGGCAAGATGCGTTGCGTGAAATAACGCGCCAGTGCCAGTTTGTTTTGGTAGAACTCGCCATCTTTGTCTTTTGCAGCATTGGCAATGCGCGCAAACATATAAGAGAAGCTCAATAGGCCTACTGCATGTAGGTAATCAACCGCTGCAGCATTCGGGAATTCTGCATTTTCGCCAGCAGCTTCAAGCACAAACTGAGTCAATGATTCTACTTCAGTAGCTGCATCTAAAGTTGCATCTTTAATGAAGTTCAGGTCTGCATCTAACTGGTTCGCAAAGTCGCGGATTTCTTCGATGTATTCACCGATGTACGCACCGCCACATTTAATGGTTTTACGGCCGATTAAATCTTGTGACTGAACGCCATTGGTTCCTTCGTAAATCTGTGAGATACGCAGGTCACGGATACATTGTTCCATACCCCATTCACGTATATAACCATGTCCACCAAAGACCATTTGTGCATCTAGGGTTGCCTGGAATGCCGTATCAGTCAGGTAAGCTTTCGCAATTGGTGTTAACAGCGCAACACGGTCATTGGCTTTTTTCACGGCTTCAGGATCAGTCGAGAACTTGGTGATGTCCAGTTGCTGACCTACATAAACTGCAAATGCACGCGATGCTTCGTTGTTCGCACGGGCATTCAGCAACATACGACGTACATCACCATGTACTAAAATGCTGTCTGCCGGTTTAGCTGGTGATTGGGCACCAAGAGCACTACGACCCTGTAAACGGTCTGTCGCATATTGCGCAGCATTTTGATAAGCAAATTCTGAAGCGCCTAGGCCCTGGATGCCCATAGACAGACGTTCGTAGTTCATCATCACGAACATGGCGGCCAGACCTTCATTTTCTTTACCCACCAGGTAACCTTTGGCACCGTCAAAGTTCATTACACAAGTCGCAGATGCCTTGATCCCCATTTTGTGTTCGATTGAACCTGGACCTACCGGGTTACGTTCGCCAATTGAACCATCTTCATTGACCAGGAACTTCGGTACGATGAACAGGGAAATACCGCGAGAGCCGGCAGGCGCATCAGGCGTTTTTGCCAGTACCAGATGAATAATATTTTCAGCAAGATCGTGGTCACCACCCGTGATAAAGATTTTGGTGCCGGTAATGCTATACGTGCCATCTTCATTACGTTCAGCTTTGGTTTTGATAATACCCAGATCAGTACCGGCATGTGGCTCAGTTAAGCACATGGTGCCTGACCATTCACCAGAATAGATTTTAGGAAGATAGGTTTCTTTTTGCTCTTGAGATGCATAGCTGTTTAAAGCCATACCTGCACCCACAGAAAGAAGCGGGTAGAGCATGAAAGATGGGTTAGTTGCAAACAGCATTTCATCAGAAAGTACGGTAAGCATTTTCGGCATTTCCTGGCCGCCCCATTCTGCATCGGCACCCAGACCGATCCAGCCACCTTCAGCATATTGTTTGAATGCTTCTTTAAAGCCAGCAGGTGTGGTGACATTGCCATTTTCATATTTTGCGCCTTCTTCATCACCGGTACGGTTCAGAGGAAGCATGACGTTTTGCGCAAACTTCGCCATTTCTTCAAGAATGGCTTCTGCTGTGGCAGTATCCAAGTGGGCAAGATTTTCATTCGCCTGCCAGAACTGTTCTGCATTGAAAACATCATTCAGGATGAATTTCATGTCAGCAAGTGGCGCGTTATAAATTGGCATAGTATGTCACCTGTTTTATTGTTTAATTGGATTGTTTTGGCTCAGTCTAAAGCATTAAAAATCTGAATGTTAGACGACTAAAGGTTAATTCTGTAACTCTTTATAAAGAAAAAGGACTGCCTGAAGATGGCCGTCCTTTTTCTTATTATGCATTTAAAACTGCATCAGCTTAGAATGCGAAATGTTCAGCATCTAAAGACATAAGCGGTTCTACACCAGTTGCAATCACGTCAACGTGTGAACGAACACGTGGCAGGATTTTCTTGAAGTAGAAGCGTGCAGTCGTCAATTTAGCATTGTAGAAGTCTGCATCAGTGGTACCTGCAGCAAGAGTCTCTTGAGCAACCAGTGCCATACGAGCCCACAGGTAAGCCAGTGTTACATAACCAGAGAAGTACAGGTAATCTACTGCAGCTGCACCCACTTCTTCAGGGTTTTGCATCGCACGCATACCAATCTGCATGGTCAGGTCACCCCATTCTTTGTTCAATGCCGCAAGCGGTTCAACAAATTCTTTCATTGCAGAATTGTCTTTGTTCGCTTCCGCAAATTTGTGGATGATCTTAGTGAAGTCTTTCAACATCGCACCTTGAGTACCCAGTACTTTACGGCCTAACAGATCCAGTGCTTGAATCTCAGTCGTACCTTCGTACAGGCAGGCAATACGTGTATCACGTACGATTTGTTCCATGCCATGCTCAGAGATAAAGCCGTGACCACCGAAGACTTGAACACCATGTTTCGCAGCTTCTGAACCAGTTTCAGTCAGGAATGCTTTTGCGATTGGAGTTAATAGCGACAGGATATTGTCAGCGAACTTGCGCTCTTCTTCAGAAGTACCTTGTTCAACCACATCAGCATATTGAGCCAACAGGTAAACCAGTGCACGACCACCTTCAGCAAATGCTTTTTGAGTTAAAAGCATGTTACGTACAGCTGGATGAACAATAATTGGATCAGCTTCTTTTTCAGGTGCCTTAGGACCCGAAAGAGAACGCATTGCCAGACGGTCTTTGGCATAAGTTAAAGCGCCTTGGAACGCCGCTTCAGATGCAGACAGACCTTGTACAGCAGTACCGATACGTGCAGTGTTCATGAAGGTGAACATGCAGTTCAGACCACGGTTTTCAGGACCGATCAGGAAGCCTTTGGCGTTATCGAAGTTGATGACACAAGTTGCGTTACCATGGATCCCCATTTTGTGTTCGATTGAACCACAACGTACGCCGTTACGCTCACCGATTGAACCGTCAGCATTCAGGTTAAATTTTGGTACGATGAACAGAGAAATACCTTTAGTACCTTTAGGCGCGCCAGGCAGACGAGCAAGTACGATATGGATAATGTTCTCTGCCATGTCGTGTTCACCAGCAGAGATAAAGATTTTCTCGCCAGAGATTGCATAGCTACCATCAGCTTGTGGTTCAGCTTTAGTGCGGATGATGCCGAGGTCAGAACCTGCATGAGATTCAGTTAAACACATGGTACCTGTCCATTCACCTGAAACCAGTTTAGGCAGATAAGCGTCTTTTTGTTCTTGAGAACCGTGGTGTTCTAAAGTACGGACTGCACCATGAGACAGACCAGGGTACATGCCCCATGCCCAGTTCGCAGTACCCACCATTTCAGAAAGAGTGATACCTAAAGAATTTGGTAAGCCTTGACCGCCGTATTGCTCTTCAGCAGAAAGAGAAGGGAAGCCTAGCTCGATGTATTTTTGGTACGCTTCTTTAAAGCCAGTCGGTGTTGTTACAACGCCGTCATTCCAGGTACAACCTTCACGGTCGCCTACTTGGTTTAGAGGAGATAATTCATTTTCACAGAAGTCAGCTGCAGCTTCTAGGTACTGATCAACCAACTCACGGCTTACGTTTTCTTGAAACGCAGGAAGTTTTGCGTAATGTTCTTCAGCATTTAATAATTCGTGTAGAACGAATTGCATGTCACGTAAGGGCGCTTTGTATTGTGGCATATCGGTTTCCTCAATACTGGTTTAGACCAGCGTTATCATCCTAAATTAATTGAAACGTGCCTTCAGTGACACGTATTGCTATGAATCTAATCGTGCAACATCTTGCCCAGCCATACAAGCTTTCAGGCGGCTTTCTTGGTGACTATAAAGTCAAAGATTAATCTGCACAGAACAGTAAACATATTGACTGCAAAGACTTTTGTAGAAATTAGCAGAACATGAATGGTCAAAAGAGGACTGAGGAGTCAGCTATAAAAAAAAGGCACCCGAAGGTGCCTGAATTTGAAGGAATAAGAAACGTAGAAGAAGATTAAGATGCAGCTTCAGTCATCTTAATGGGTGCATTCGGCTGGAAGTGCACGATACATTGACCATCAATAGTTTGAGTACCCGCTTTCACTTGAACGGCCTTGCCGTGGGTTTGACCTTTACAAGCGTTGGCAAACGCAGTTTGTAGAGCCTGACGTTCTGATAAACGCTGATCATACTGTTTAACCATTTCTGCACGTTGACTATCCGTTAATGCTTCTCCACGGTTCATACCACCTCGGAATTCACCACGCATTGGACGATGTTCACCGCGCATACTACGGAATTCACCACGTTGACCTGTGATGCCTTTATTGTCAGGTTTGAAAGAAATCTTGCATTGCCCATCAATGGTTTTATCACCCGCCTTGATTTGGACTGCACTACCTACAGCTTTACCGTCACAGGCCTGTTGAATCTGTTTATGCAATTGCATGCGTTCTGCACGAGCGGCTTTGAATTGTTCGCGTTGCTCTGGAGTGAGACGATGCTGTTTTTGACCTTCATGATGTTTCATCATACGAGAATGATCTTTCTGCTCATTCACGTTACTAGTAGATTGACAGGCGGTCAATGCACCCATCGATAAAACACTGGCACTGATTAAGGCGATTTTTGTCATTGCTTTCATGTTTTTACCCCATTCAAGAGCTGATTCTTTTTGATGAGAAAAGATTAAATAATAAAGATGAAGAAACAATGGAGAGTTTTTTAAGTCTGTGTTCGCTACAATAATGAATATAGAGAAGAAAAACTGAGATTTTTACTTTGAAGATTCGCCGTATTCCGATTGCATTACGTCTGTTTTTGACTGTTTTATTGACCACCCTGGTAATTACCACGGTGAGTCTGGGCGTATTGCATCTGAATATGCAGCGCAACTTTACCCGCTATGTGGCGGATGTAGAAATGCAGAAGCTGGATCATGTGATCGAGAATCTGGCTGATGTCTATACGGTATATGAAGACTGGGGTAACGCCATTCAGGCGCAGATTCTGCAAATTGAAGGTGAAGCTGCACCGGATGATTATGACCGTTTATCGCGCTGGTGGTTGCGCCGTCAGTATGATATTGCCTTACAGCAGCGTTACTTTCAGGAGCAAACTTTAGCCACTGTAGCGCCTTCAAGTATGGTTGAACCAAATCTGACACCGCGTTCAGTGAATGAAGAAGAATTGCGTATTCTGGCATCTAACCTGCCTTCACAATTCCAGCCCTTTGAAGGTTTAAGATTTCCACTTAGTTCCAATCAGAACCTGTTTAGAACCGACCGTAAAGACAATAATGGCGGTCAACAGCCAGTTCAGCAGCCTACCGGCAAGAAGCAGTTTATTCAGATGCCAGACCGTCTGGGTCTAAGTTCGCGTCTGTCACTCTATGATGCCAAACGTCGTTTTGTAGTAGGCGAGGCATCAGATGAGCAGATTTCCTATCGTCCGATTATGGTCGAAAACCAAGTGGTTGGTTATCTCGGTTTGAAACCGGTTTTAGACCAAGATGATGCTTTAAGTATTAATTTCTTTAGTAACCAGAAACGTTACTTATTTTTAGTTTATGGTTTAAGTATTCTAGCCAGTCTGATTGCTGCATTATTACTGGCAACTTATTTTAAAAAACCGATTCAGCGTTTGTTGAACGGGACACGTGAATTGACTCGCGGTAATTATCAACATCAAGTGAAAGTGAAACGTAATGATGAGCTGGGTGATCTGTCTAATGAGCTGAATCAATTGGCAGTGATTCTGGATCAGCATGAAACTTCACGCCGTCAGTGGGTAGCAGATACTTCACATGAATTGAAAACTCCGCTGGCAGTCTTGCAGGCACAGATTGAAGCGATGCAGGATGGAATCCGTAAACCGACACCAGAGCATTTTGCGTCGATGTTGGCACAGGTAACCAGCCTGAAAAAACTGACTCAGGATCTGGCAGCTCTAGCGCAGGCTGATGCACAGCAATTACAGTTTTACTATGCAACTGTAAATCCATGGGAGGTGGTGCAGCAGGAATTGATGAACTTCCAGCCTAAATTTGAACAGGCTGATCTGAAAGTGACTATTGAAGGTGACGGTGCTGAAGTTGATCTAGATCTGGACCGTTTCAAGCAGATTGTAGCCAACCTGCTCAGCAACAGTATTCGTTATACAGAAGCCGGTGGACAGGTACATATCCATACCGAACAGAATGAGAAAGAATGGACCTTATATGTCGATGACAGTCCATTCGGTCTGACTGATGAGCAGCTGGCTCGCATTGGTGAACGTTTCTATCGTGTCGATGATTCGCGTACTCGTGCCACCGGTGGGACAGGCTTGGGTCTGGCCTTATCTTGTAAAATTACTCAGGCTATGGGTGGTAGCTTAAGCTTTGCACATTCACCATTAGGTGGTTTACGATGCAAGCTGAGCTTTCCTAAACAAATGAAACCATAAAGGAAAATATATTCATGAAACATATTATGCTGGTTGAAGACGAAGTCGAACTTGCCCTGTTGGTGCGAGATTATCTAGAGGCTGCTGGTTTTGAAGTCAGCGTGTTTCATGATGGGCAAGAAGCATATAACAGTTTTACCCAGCGTAAACCGAGCCTGATGATCTTGGACTTGATGGTGCCGCGTATGGATGGTCTGACCATTTGCCGTAAAGTGCGTGAACAGTCAGACTTGCCGATCATTATGGTGACTGCGCGTACTGAAGAAATTGACCGTGTACTTGGCCTGAATATGGGCGCGGATGACTATATCTGTAAACCATTTAGTCCAAAAGAACTGGTTGCCCGTGTACAAGCCGTATTACGCCGTTTAGACCGTAAAGCTGAGCCGGAAAGCAATGATTTATTCCGTATGGATAAATCACAACAGCGTATCTGGTATCAGCAAAAAGCCTTGAACCTGACCCCGACTGAATTCCGTTTGCTGGAGCTGTTCCTAGAGCATGTCGGCCAGGTGTATTCACGAGCACAATTACTAGATCATATCAATCCAGACAGTTTTGATGTGGCAGACCGTGTGATTGATAGTCATATCAAAAATTTGCGCCGTAAAATTTCAGATGCTGCGGAAACCGGAAACCGTCATGAATGGATTCAGGCCGTTTATGGTGTAGGGTATCGTTTTGAATATCCTGAAGACTGATATTCGAATTCGTTAAAGAAAAGCGGATAGACTTCTTGGTTTGTTCGCTTTTTTATTTCTGAAAATGATCAATATAAGAGAGCCAAAATAATGAAAATCATCATTCGGGATGAACGGCTAGAAGATATTCTAGCCATTGCTAAATTGACCCGAGCGGCTTTTCAAAATACTGACCATTCAAGTCATACTGAACAATTTATTGTCAATGCTTTGCGCACGCATGGGCAGTTAACGATTTCTCTAGTTGCACTTGAAAATAATCAGCTGGTTGGCCATGTGGCTATTTCACCTGTCACTATCTCTTCAGGTGAAACTGGCTGGTACGGTCTTGGCCCAATTTCGGTATTACCTGCAAAACAAGGACAGGGAATCGGCACTTTACTTATGCAGGCAGCTTTAGATCGCCTGCAACAGTTGAGGGCTGAAGGATGTGTAGTGCTCGGTGATCCTCAATATTATGGTCGTTTCGGGTTTAAGGCTTTTCCAGAACTTTACCTAAAGGATGTTCCTCCAGAATATTTTCAAGTCATTGCATTTAATGGATCTATTCCACAGGGAGAAGTGGTCTACCATGAGGCGTTTAATGCGACACAATAATTCATCAAAAAAGAGCTATTTCTATTGAAAAGTTATGGAGTTTTGAAATGTAAAATAGCTTTTAACTAGTATCTATTATGAAATCAATTATTTATATTTCTTTTTATCTGAGTAGATACAAAAAATAAAAGTTTAATAATTAATAACTTAAATTTATGTATTAGTTGATTAGTTGGATACCCGCTACAATTCGGTTTTTTATTCATCATGAGAGCGTGTCTTGGAGAGTGAAACACCGCAACTACAGCGCCGTTTAAAGAACCGTCATATCCAGCTGATTGCTATGGGCGGGGCCATTGGAACCGGATTATTCTTGGGGTCCGCACAGATTATTCAGTCCGCAGGACCTTCCATTATTCTGGGCTATTTGATTGGTGGTTTGATTGCATTTCTGATTATGCGCCAGTTGGGCGAGATGATTGTGCATGAGCCTGTGAGTGGTTCATTCAGTTATTTTGCATTTAAATACTGGGGTAAATTTGCAGGCTTTTTAACCGGCTGGAATTACTGGATTTTATATATTCTGGTCGCAATGACAGAGCTGACCGCCATTGGCAAATATATCAATTACTGGTGGCCACATATTCCAGCCTGGGTATCTGTACTCATTTTCTTTTTGGCGGTAACCCTTGCCAACCTAGCCAATGTCAAAATTTATGGTGAGTCTGAGTTCTGGCTATCGATGATTAAAGTCTTTGCCATCATTGCAATGATTATCTTTGGCATATATTTGCTCCTCACTGCTGATGCAACCTCAACTGCTTCGATCAGCAATTTATGGATTCATGGTGGATTTTTTCCGAATGGCTTTGATGGGCTGTTTTATATGCTCGCCTTTATGATGTTTGCCTTTGGCGGCATTGAGCTGATTAGTATGGCAGCGGCAGAAACCGAAAATCCTGGCAAGAACATTCCACGTGCCGTGAATCAAACTGTGATTCGGGTATTTTTATTTTATATCTGCTCGCTTGCCGTATTACTTTCACTTGTACCATGGAATCAGCTGAATTTAGGCGATTTAGATCATAGTCCATTTGTAATGATTTTCAGCCAGATGGGGATTGAATGGGCTGCACATTTACTGAATTTCATTATTTTAACTGCTTCACTTTCAGTCTGTAATAGTGGCATGTATGCCAATAGCCGTATGTTGATGGGGCTGGCTCAACAAGGGAATGCACCACAATTATTTAAGAGCGTAAATAAACATGGTGTGCCTGTAGCTGCGGTATTGTTCTCCGCATTTCTGATCTTTGGTTGTGTGATCCTGAATTACTTTGTGCCTGAAAAAGCCTTGAGGTACCTGATTTATATTGTAGTAGCAGCTGCGGTATTGAACTGGATGATGATCAGTTTGATTCATTTGAAATTTAGACAAACCATCAAACGAAAGGGGATTCAAACCAGATTCCCAGCGATCTTTGCGCCGTTTAGTAACTATTTTGTTTTAGCTTTTATGCTGATGATTTTATACATCATGTGGACGCAAGGCTTTATGTTGTCAGTGTTGATGTTGCCGGTGTGGATTGCGGTGTTGTTTGGCGTGTTTAAGTTTCTGAATAAAAGAAATGCTTAAGCCTAAAATCTCCAATCAGAAGAAGCCCGACCAGAAATGATTGGGCTTTTTTCATATTGTCGCAATATCTAAAGCTTTTAGATGAGTTAAGGTTTATTTTGATCTTAGTGGCAGAATATACTGAATACAGTCTTTAAGGTCATTTCCCAATAAAGGAAAGATGGTCCAAGCATGAAGCAGTTGCTGTTTATGAAAACCTGTTTTTTCTAATACTTGTCTTGACGCTAAATGTTCAGTAGCACAAAAGGTTTCAATTTTCGTTAGTTTTTGGCTTTGTTTTAGAAATTGGATTACCGAAGTCATCGCTTCACACATCAAACCTTGTCTCTGATAAGAAGTTCCAAGCCCGAAGTGAATTTCCCCAATGTCATGCCTTTGTATAAAGATCAAAATACCTATGGGTTGCTGAGTTAAATGATCTGCAATAATCCACATAAACTCAGGATCTGAGTTTTCCCACTTTTGCCTTGCCCAGTTTTCTATAGTTTGTCGAGTTTGAGTTTGGTTCTGATGTGGATGTCTTTGCAAATATTTTGAAGCTGCTAGATCGCTGAAATAGTTTTGAAATAAATTGATTTCATCACCACAGTGGTAGGAGCGGAGAATTAAACGCTTTGTCTTTAATGTTATTGGCTTGATCTTAGTCATCGGTGGTATCTGCACTTATTTTTCTAATGTTCGTAATAACTTAATTCGTACTTTTTCTGCTTTCTTTAATTTCGATACTACCAGCTCATAAGAATTCTGTACTAGGTCCTCAACCAGAGATTCATCCAGTTGATTATCTTCATACACTGAAATCCAGTGTTGTTTATTCATATGCCAGCCAGCATGGATATAAGAATAAATATCTCGCAGCATAGCACCATGATCAGGCGCTACTTTTAAATTAATGACAGCTTTGCCTTGAAGATAGAACTGAAGCATAAAGACTTTATCTAGCACTTTGAATACATCACAACCTTCACCGAAAGGCTGAGTCACAGTGACTTCAGGTAAACTTATCGCTATCTGTGTTGAGATTTGATGTAAGGTCATAAGTTATGAATAAACCGAAATAAAACTGTGGATAATGCTTAAATTATCCACAGTTTTTGGTTGTCTTGTGAATAAATTAAGATGAACAACTCACCATGACTTCAGGCACATCACTCGGCAATGGTCCTAGATCTTCAGGGTGTTCCAGATCTGGCTGTTTTAAATAAGGCTGACTTAATAATTTAAACAGGCGATCGACTTCGGAAAAGTCATCCCGCTCAGCTAGTTCAATGGCTTTCTGTGCCATATGATTGCGCAGGATATAGTGTGAATTGACGAGTTGCATGGCGGCATCTAATTCTCCAGTATCCTGATGTTCGCGGATCGCTTCATATTGAGTCAGGAATGCTTCAAACTGACGGCGATCCAAACAATCATCCTTGATTGCTTCATATTCATGATTCTGCAGGCGAATAAAGCTTTGCGTATAGTCGAGTTGCTCGCTTTGTAAGATTCTGAGAAAAGCCATGGCGCAGTCAAAGCTGTCTTTGTGAAAACTCGGTAAACCCATTTTCTGGTTTAGGCCATGCTTATAATGTTCCAGGAAGGTCGGTTCATAATGTTCCAGACATTGGGCCAGATCCTGTTTCCATTGTTCTTCATCATAGTTTTCAGGACATAATGGAATCAGGTTATTCAGCCACATCCACAAGTTCCAGTGGCCGATGCTTGGTTGCTGCTGATAAGTATAGCGACCCTGATAATCCGAGTGGTTATTAATCCAGTTGGGACGGAAACGCTCCATAAACCCATACGGGCCAAAGTCTAGCGTTGAACCGGTAATATTCAGGTTGTCAGTGTTCATGACACCATGCGCAAATCCGACCAGCTGCCATTTGGCAATCATCACTGCCGTGCGCTGAATCACTTGGGTAGCAAATGCCAGAATAGGCTGTTCTGCTTGCAGACATTGCGGGTAATGCCATTCCATACATTTTTGTGTGAATACAGGCAATAGGTCTGGCTGATACTGATTGATCCATTCAAAATGTCCAAACCGGATATGACAGTCAGACGTCCGTAATAGCATTGCACCCGGTTCCAGTTTTTCACGCTGTACACCTTGAGCGGAAGAGGTAAAACCAACCGCATTACTGGACTCTACACCTAGTGCATTTAAGGCGTGTCCGGCTAGGTATTCCCGAATCACCGAGCGTAACACTGCACGACCATCTCCCATACGCGAATACGGCGTTGCACCAGCACCTTTCAAATGCAGGTCAATGGTCTGGTTATCTTTATCTAGAATCTGGGCGATTAATAAACCACGTCCATCACCCAGTTGTCCTGCCCATTGTCCAAACTGATGGCCAGCATAAACCATGGCCAAAGGTTCAAACTCGGCAAAGGTTTTTTGACCACTACAGATTTCGACCCATTGTGCTTTATCTTCCTCAGACCATTGCAGTTGCTCAGCAAGCGCAGCATTAAAATGTCCCGCTTTAACACCTTTTAAAGGTAGTGGGGGCTGATGATGATAAAGACGAGGAGGGAGAGTCTGATATCGGGAATTAAAATACATGGCAGTTAAAATACTTAGGCAATAGAAGCAATATAACAAAGATCTCTGTTTAAAACTGTTGTAAAAGGAAAGTATAAGTAAGACGAGTAGAAATAAAAAAAAGCCCCTGATTTCAGGAGCTTTTTTGAGAATCTAAATCTTATTGAGAGACAGGCGCTTTTTTCAAATTACGTACTAACAGATTCAGTGTTTCACGATGATGGGAAAGACGCTGTTCAACCAGCTGGAATTCAACTTTAAGTTTGTCATCCATCTGGTGAATCTTTTCTGCTACAGCCGCCTTTTTCACCTGTATTTCCTGTTCTTTCAGTTTGGCCCAGTCATTCAATGTTTGAGTAAAGGCTTCATACTCCTGAGCAATTTTACTTTTCACATTGATAATGTCTTCATTGACATTATGGCCGTATACCGCCAGATCCTGCTCGGCATATTTAAACTTCATTGCCAGTTCAGCTTTTTTGATATTAAAGCTTGGAATACGGCGCAGATTTTTAGCCAGACCCAGTTTAGAGCAAGTCCAGATTAACCATTTAGTTGGGTCATATTGCCACCATTTTACGCCATTACGGTAATCGTACTGGAAGATGTGATGGTAGTTATGATAACCCTCACCCCAAGTTGCAATTGCTAACCAGAAGTTGTCACGTGCAGTGTTTTCATCCGTATAAGGACGTGAACCCCACATATGGCACAGTGAGTTAATGAAGAAGGTCACGTGATGGCTCAGGATTAAACGAACCAGACCACCCAATAATAATACACCCCAGACATCGCCTACAGCCCAGCCAATTGGCAATAGAATCGCAGCATGTACTGCAATTACTAGAGGCACATAGTATTTGTGCTGGAACATAACGACTTTGTCGTTTTGCAGGTCTGGTGCATTCTTGTAGTTTGGTTCTGCAGCAGGATAGTCACGCAGCATCCAGCCCAGGTGTGCATACCAGAAGCCGTTATTAATTGAATATGGGTCTTTTTCCACGTCATCGACATGACGATGATGGGTACGGTGACCTGAACCCCAGTACAGAATACTGTTCTGCACGGCAAAGGTACCCATGATCATTAAAATGATTTTTAAAGGTAAAGTCGCTTCATAAGCACGATGTGCCCAAAGACGATGATAGCCCGCTGTAATCCCCAGGCTGCTAACGCCGAGCAAAACAAACATACTGATCCAAGCGGCAAGGCTAAAATCATGGTGATACGCATATAACGGAATCGCGATAACAGCTACAATGGGTAAAACTACCAGAGCAAACACAGCGACCCAGTTAATTGGGGCTTGAGGTAGGGGAGCATTCATCTCCAACAGCACTCCTGGAACCTGGGAAGGTATAACAAAAAGCAGAGGCCGCTATTGTTTATTTTAACAGCGGTTAAGTCATTCATATTAGCACGCCCCCTAGGGCATCACTAGCATTATTGTACGGTTGTATTGTACTTATCGGTAACAGAATAAGTAGGATGAAAACTACCATTTTCGCGGGCTAGACAGGCTCTGATTTCCGAGTAAATCACTGAGATTTTTGAAGCTTTTAATCAAATTTATTTTCTTAAAATGAGTTAAGTGAATGTTCATTTTTTCTACTAGATTGCAGAGAAATAAATTTGTAAGCAAACCCGTAACCCAAAGTTAAACAAGATTACAGACAGGCATTCTTCTTTAAATGATTTTTCAAGGCTTAAAGAAAAATAATCTATATAAAGAATCTTGCATTTTGGGTCATTTAAAGATGTTGCATCATTAACTTCGGATAATCGGTAATGAGACCCTGAATACCCCAGTCGCGTAATTCTTTGGCACGATTAACATCATTTACGGTCCAGACGCTGATGGTGAGTTCGGCAGCTTGTGTGGCCTGAATAATATCTTTGCTGGCCAGTTCATTCATCCAGCCAATCTGACAACAGCCAAGTTCTAAAGCTTGATCAATCGCCTGATATTTCACATCTGTTTCAATCAGAAGGCCGCGTTTTAAACTGGAATTTTGCTGTTGCAAAGCCTGATGGATTTTAGGATCAAAACTGGTAATCACGACTGACTGCTCATAACCCTGTAACTGCTGTTCAAGCTCAAGCGTGATTTTTTCAGCATCGGCCTGGCTCGCTACACTTTTGACTTCAACTTCAATATGGTCAAAGTTATGAATCACGGTTAAGGTCTGATCCAGCATAGGAGTGGCTTCGACCTTGTTCCATTCTGACCATTTTACTGCGTGATTATATTGACTGAGATCCTGACGGCTACATTCGTAGAGGGGCTTTTGCAAACCGGTAGTGCGTACAAAATTATCATCATGCATGATGATCAGGGCATTGTCTTTAAGCTGGCGTACGTCAAATTCGACTGCGCGAATCCCGATATCCTGAATATATTGAAAACCGCCTAGTGTATTTTCAGGTGCTTCCCCACGCGCACCGCGATGTCCAATTATGCGCATGCTGCGATAACCTGAAGAAGTGAAGATGAAAACATAATGATGAAGAGTTGTGACAGGAGTATTGCAATATTCTGCGCCTGAAACACTTTGTTGCAAATACTGTTGGCGCAGAATTTTCCGTGCAATTTAATACATTTTAGCGGATTTATTGATCAATGGTTTCGTTGATATTTTTTTGCCATAACACCTCAGAACCACCTTCAACACGTTGCAAGGTGCGTGAAGCCACAAACAGCCAGTCAGATAGGCGATTTAATAGCTGCAGGGAAGTCGCCTGAATATTCTGGTCGCGTGAGTGAACTGACATCACGCTGCGCTCTGCACGACGGCACACGGCACGGGCTTGATGAGCAAAACTGCAAACTAAAGTACCCGCAGGCAAAATAAAATCTTTCAGCATCGGCAAAGCTTCATTCATACGATCGATGTCATTTTCCAGAAAATCAATCGAGACTGGTTGAACCAGGTTAAAGCCAGGGATACACACTTCACCACCCAGATCAAACAACCAGTGCTGGATCAGGCTTAAAGATTTATCCCAAGTCGCTTTATCCTGAATGCTGCTTGCCGCGATTTGTGCACGTAAAACCCCAATGATGGCATTCAGTTCGTCGACATCACCCAGCGCTATGATACGCAAATCATCTTTGGCTACACGTGAACCATCACCCAGTCCGGTAGTGCCCGAATCGCCTGTGCGCGTGTAAATTTTACTTAAACGGTGACCCATGAGAGTTCCTTAAATGATTAAATGCTGTAAATAAAAAGAATCATGCCATAGGCATGACATGATTCTCAAAAGTATTTATTTAGATTGGCTGGTTCTAGTATTTGAAAGTGACACCAGCGGAAGCCAGACGGCCACCATTGATATAGTATTGGTCGCCCGCACTATGCACAGTTTTGTATTTCACATCACCGATATTTTCAATATTGGTAAAGAGCTTCACGGTTGGATTGATATTCCAGTAAGCATTCAGGTTGACACGTGCATAGCCTGGAATGTCACGAGCAAAATCTTTGGCTTTTGATTTCGCAACCAATGCTGCACTTAGACCATAATCGGCATTTTGCAGACCTGTGGAAACAGTGAAGGACTGACGCGGACGACGCAGCAGCTCGGTATTCTGTTTGCTATCTTCAGTCTTGACGTATGTGTAACCGGCATTAATGAAGAATTGATCTTTTTTCCATTGTGCCGTTAATTCACCACCTGTCATTTTGGCTTCATCAATATTCTGGTTTTGATAGACAGGGAAGGTGTTGACCCAGTCACCGTCACAAGTGCTGATACAGGTTGAATTGATCAGGTGATCGACTTCCGTATGAAAAGCTGATGCGCCAACCAGAATATTGAATGGTAATTTTTGATCAATTCCCAGTTCATAAGAAATACTTTCTTCAGGTTTGAGCTGATCATTGCCGCCAAAGGCATACATATCATTTAAAGTGGGTGCCTTGAAAGCTGAACCGATATTGGTATAAATGCTGGTATTCGGAAGCAGCTGATAACGAATCCCGCCTTGTGCCACCGTATGCGTACCAAATTTTTCATTATCTTCGACACGCAGACCGAGTTGGGTACTGAAACCATGATTCTGGTATTGATGCTGGAGGTAATAACCGGTTGAATTGATATCTTCATCAAGTGCTTGAGTCTTGGCATCTGTATTACGCTGGGTCAGACCTAATAAAACATTCTGTGCCGGGCTAAAATTCCATTTACCATAGATTTCAGCTTCTTGTGTCGTGCTGTGCACAAAGCTGTTAGATGTCACTTGATTCAAGTCATCTTTAAATTGGGAAAGTCGTGCATGAATGGCCGTGGTTTCAGTAGGATGGATCTGGCCTTTTAAATTGACGATTTCATTTTTGAAATTCTGGCTGGAAAAGGCACCCCAATCGCTATATTGGCCATTTCCTGAATTCTGGCTGTAATCTAGAGATGCAGCATAACGCTCTTTTTCAACACCGAATTTTGCACTATAGCCTTTCTGGTCATAGCTATAGTCACGGCTGTCATTCATGTTGAATACGGGAGTGCCATCAGTTTCTAAAATCTGGCCACGAATCTGTGCATAGATTCCGTCTTCTGTGAGGTCTGCACCGACCAGTGATTTATAAGTCTGGTTTTCACCCATCTCGCCAGATACAAAAGCACCGGTTTTTTCAGGTGTTTTGGTGACGAACTGAATTACACCACCAATCGCATCTGTCCCATACAGCACGGATGCGGGACCTTTTAATATTTCAATCTGCTTGAGGTCTGTAGTATCCAGAAACGGAATAGAAGCTGCACCGGTAGTTGCGGTATTTAAACGAACGCCGTCACGTAAAACCAAAGCTTGATTGGAGTTAGTCCCGCGTAAGAACAGAGAAGTTTGCTGGCCATACCCACCTGACTGCACCACATTTATGCTGGGATCTGTTTGTAATAAATCCGGAAGAGCCTTAATCGGTGATTGCTCAAGAACAGCCGGTTCAATAATCGCAATCCGGGCTGGCACATTTTCAATTTTTTCTTCAGATCGGGTAGCGGTCACCACAATGGTATCTAAAGCTGCTTGTGCAACTTTTTGCTCTGCAGCATGAACTGCTGAGGAAAAACCCAACGCAAGTGCGATCGCACCTACCAAGGTAGTAGGTTGAAATGGAATAGACATGAGATGTGCTCCATACATTCACTCCCCGTGAATGATTGAGTTAAAGAACACAACAAGCAGGTATCCGGACTTAAATGCAGTATTGAAACATACTTACTTATCCACCTTCCCACATATTGATGCAGTGGTGTAAATCCTGAGGATTTATAAAGACAAGCTTTTCATTTTTTACCGTTGCGGGGGCAGCGTTGGATTTGCACCAACTTCCCTAAAGCCTTAAGGCCTTGACTCGTTGCAAATTGTGGCAAGTATAAAGTCTGCTTATGACTTAAACAATCAAGATCAAGAATAATCCGTATGAACTTTACGCAAGATCGATGATTTGCATTACAATGATTCACCCCAATCTCATAGATTACTTGATATCTTGGTAAATCAGAGTCAACACTATATGCGAACCCGTGCCAAAATCTGTGGAATCACCCGAGTTGAAGATGTCCGAGCTGTTGCTGATGCCGGCTGTGATGCCATTGGATTCGTGTTCTATTCACCGAGCCCACGTAGCGTGACTCAGGCACAGGCTGAAGTGCTGGTCAAAGCAGTGCCAGCTTATATTCAAGTGGTGGGCTTATTTGTTAATAGTACGGCAGATGACATCCAGGATATTTTAAAAACTGTTCCGCTGGATATTCTGCAGTTTCATGGTGATGAAAGCCCTGAACAATGTCAGGTTATCGCAAAGCAGATTGGGCGTCGCTGGTATAAAGCGATTCAGGTCAAACCTGATCTGGACGTAGTCGCTGAGATTCAACGTTATCAGACAGCAGGGGCCAGCGCAGTACTGTTAGACGCATGGCATCCTGATTTAAAAGGTGGTACCGGCCACAGCTTTGACTGGAGCACCTTTCCTCAATTAGATATTCCCTTGATCCTGGCTGGGGGCTTAAACCCGGACAATATCGAGCAAGCAATTCACACCACACAGGCTTACGCTGTTGATGTTAGTGGTGGTGTCGAATCCGCAAAAGGTATAAAAGACCAACAACTCATAGAACGCTTTATGCAAGGAGTCCATCGTGGATCAGCAAAGTACTAATCACAACAAGCCCGTGATTGACTATACCCAATTCCCGGATGAGCGTGGACATTTCGGTATCCATGGCGGGCGTTTTGTGTCAGAAACTCTGATGGCGGCTTTACAAGATCTGGAAAAGCTTTATTTCCGCATGAAAGATGATGAACAGTTTCTGGCAGAATTCGACCGTGATCTAGCCTACTACGTAGGTCGTCCTAGTCCTTTATATCATGCTGAGCGATGGTCAAAAGAGTTGGGTGGTGCGCAAATTTACTTGAAACGTGAAGATCTGAACCATACCGGCTCACATAAAGTAAATAACACAATTGGTCAGGCTTTACTGGCTAAACTTTCAGGCAAAAAACGCATTATTGCAGAAACTGGTGCCGGTCAGCATGGTGTAGCAACGGCAACCATCGCAGCACGTTTAGGTCTTGAATGTGTGGTGTTCATGGGTGCTGAAGACGTGAAACGTCAGGCGATGAACGTTTACCGTATGCGTCTACTGGGTGCAACAGTTGTCCCTGTAGAAAGTGGCTCTAAAACATTAAAAGATGCCATGAACGAGGCAATGCGTGACTGGGTCACCAATGTTGACTCAACTTATTATGTGATTGGTACCGTGGCAGGTCCACATCCATATCCACAATTGGTTCGTGACTTCCAGTCCATCATTGGCCGTGAAGCACGCCGTCAGATTCAGGAACAGGCAGGTCGCCTTCCAGATGCGTTAGTCGCTTGTGTCGGTGGTGGTTCAAATGCGATGGGCTTGTTCTATCCATTCCTGAACGATCAGGATGTGAAAATGTATGGTGTTGAAGCCGCAGGTTTAGGGATTGAAACTGGCAAGCACTCTGCACCACTAAATGCGGGTCACGTCGGTGTACTGCATGGTAACCGTACTTATCTGATGTCTGATAAAGAAGGTCAGATCATTGAAACGCATTCGATTTCTGCCGGTCTGGATTATCCAGGTGTAGGGCCGGAACACAGCTTCCTGAAAGATATGGAACGCGTGAACTACGTGCCGATCAATGATCAGGAAGCGTTACAAGGTTTCCGTGATCTAACCAAGATCGAAGGGATCATTCCTGCGCTTGAAAGCTCACATGCGATGGCTTATGTCACTAAACTTGCCCCAACCATGGACAAGGATCAAATCATTATTGCGACCGTTTCTGGTCGTGGTGATAAAGACTTGATGACTGTTGCCCGTATTGATGGCGTAGAAATGGTTGAGATGTAAAATTTTCTCCGACCCCTCTTTTTCAAAGAGGAAAGAAAGCCCTCCTTTCTAAAAGGAGGGCAGGGTGGATTAAGAAAAATCGTATTGAAGCTATTCAGTACGATTTTTTTATTTTTATAGATAAGAAAATTTTTAAAGATGAAGAGGAAGAAGCAATCTGGTTCAAAATAGAATAAAATTTATTCAAGTTCTGGATAAAACAGCAAAAAATCAGTTTCTCATTCAGAAAATTAAAATGGTTGTTTTAAGCAGAATTGGCCGGAAGAGCTGACGAACGGTTTTAAAAAATTCTTTATCAAATCTCAATAATCGGCATAATAGCTCCAAGCAAAAATAGTTTTTGATTGAGATGGAATGTCTTAATGGATTTAATTCAGGAAAATGGACAACCACGTTACGGACGTTTCAAGGAAATTCCAAAAAGTATTGATTACCATGCGTACCAGTACAAAAATCCCTATGGTGATGTACTGACTGGCTGGCGTAAACAACTAAAATATAAAAAATTTAAATTCTGTAGTATTCAACACGAGCATTATACGATTGGCCTTGCAATTGCGGATATCGCTTGGGCCGGGCACAGTTTTTTCTATATCTATAACCATAGCACCAATGAAGTGCAGGAATGGAATGCGATCAATTTCTTCTCGCGCAATACGGTGCTAGATGAACAGCCATTGTTTAATCATAGTTATTTTCACAAATCTCCCTTTCAGATTGATATCCAGCATGCCAATGGGGTGCGTTATATCCATGTGACCAAATATGGTGAAATCAAGCTTAGTGCCCGAATTTTCTGTGCAGGTACAGATCCGCTGAGTATGTGCAGTCCGACCGGAATTAATGGCTGGACCTATACCCAGAAATTGACCACTTTGGGTTGTGAAGGTTATTTCGTAAATAAGCAAGGTGAAACCATCCAGTTTAATGAGCGCACCTTCGCCTCTCTGGATGATACCTGTGGCTTTTTGCGTCCTGAAACTGCCTGGTTCTGGTTGTCCTGTAATTTCTGGGATGCCAATCGTAACCGTATCGGGATCAATCTCGCTTCCGGTGTCAATGAAAGCTTTGGTAATGAAAACTGTTTGTGGGTAAATGGCAAAATTTATCCTGTGGCGGATGTGTTATTTCAGCAGGAATCTGACGAACGCTGGAACATCCAGTCATTGGATGGCTGCTTGAACCTGAATGTACACACAGGCTGGCGCCGTTATGAAAATCTGAATCTGCGTCTGGTCGGCAGCCAGTTTAGCCAGTGGCAAGCAAAAGTATCCGGTACTATCCGACAAGATGGCCAAGATATTGTACTGGTCAATGAATATGGACTTTTAGAACAGCACTATGCTAAATGGTAATTCATTTTTCCAACTTCTAAATCTAAAAAAGCCTTCGATTATGAAGGCTTTTTGATTTCTAGATTTAATCTTCTGCAGCTTGCCAGAAGGCTTCTCCTGCCTGAATCGGGTCACCGGTTTCTGCCAGCGTTTTTACCCAAACCTCATATTGAGCAATCACTGGGTGCTGGGATGGATGGAAATCCTTTTTAAACCAGTCACGATACTGTTTACCCATACGAGTCAGAGTCCCTTTTTTGCCAAAGAACCAAGGTAGGCCACGGATATTCATTTGCAAGCGTTGCAGCGAACTAAAGCCATCATGTTTAAGCATGACATTGGCACGGTAAATGGTAAAACCAAACATCAGCAAAGTCGTAATGAGCAAAGTATATTGACGCAGCCATTCTGGCGTTTTTGCCACATCTTTCATCACATCAAAAGCAACATCACGATGTTCCATTTCCTCAATCGCATGCCAGGCAAACATGGCGCGAACAAAAGGATGGGCATTTCTTAAAGTATCTTTTTGTCCATAAAAAGTTTCAGCCATGAGCGCGGTCAGATGTTCTGCGGCTGCAGTGACTGCAATATTGTACTCAGGTGAACGGTTCTTCAGGTCATAGTCCATCATGTAGTTCAGACGCTGAATAAACTGATCAACCGGCATGCCTTGTTCCCGCATCAGGTTATTCATCTTGTCATGGGCAATACCATGCTGTGCTTCCTGACGGATAAAATCAGCTACCCGTTTTTGCAGATCTGGATCTTTGATCTGGTCATGGAACAGACGCACACTCTGAATGAAATAACGTTCACCGTCTGGAAAGGTCAGACTCAGTGCATCAAACATACGGGTCAGGAATGGATCGCCACCAAACCAGTAACGCGGAATTTCACTCAGCTTAAAATCAAGATTACTGCGTACCATAGGCTGTACAGAAGATTTTAAAGGTGCGTTCATCTGCTTTCATTCTTTTTCTGGAGATGCTGACAGTATGTTCAGAATTGCACAAATTGTTTTGACAGATATGGCCAATTTTTATACATTTTACGCCAGAGAAAAATAAAATATACATTCGCAGCGGAGACAGGGACGCGCTCATGCAGGACATCAAAATCTCCAATGGCTATATCCAGCTATGGGCCACCTATTTACGTAGCTTAAATATAGAACCTTTAACCGCAAAGTTTCTTGCAGATCTACGACCTCAGCTCATTGGACTGATTGATCAGCCTTTTGATGCACAAGTTCCGCTGGATTTTCTCAATAGCATCCTGTTAAGAACCCAAAAACAGCTAGCGTGTCCACAGTTAATTTTTGAAATTGTGCAGTGCATTCGGCCAGAACATTTTGGTGTGCTGGGCTATATGGTATCTAAAAGCAGCAGTATTCCTGAGATCATCGGCTACATCATGCGTTTTCAGCGACTGGTCATTGATGGGAGTGAATTTGTCCCATTGCAACTAAGACAGCATGCGCAGAGTATTGAATTGTATTGGATTTATCAGGATGAGCGTTATAACCTGCTGAATGAGCTAACTATCGCAGCCATGGTGCAATTGGGACGTTTTATTTTGCAGGATCATCCTTTGCTCTTGCGTCGGGTGCGTTTTGCTCATGCGCCAGAAATTGCCCGAATTCACTATCAAAAATTCTATGCTGCGGAAGTGCAGTTTTCACAGCAGGATTATGGCTTTGAACTGGATATACAGGGACTGAGCCTGAAATCGGAACAGGCCGATCCAATGTTATTACAGTTATTGATTCGTCAGGCTGAAGAAGCGATTGCAGCCAAACCACCTGTAGAAAGTATTTTGACTCAGGCTCAAAAAGTGGTTGCGGAGCATCTAAGAAGCAGACAACAGGCGATTAAAATTGAACAGCTGGCCGAGCAACTGTTTGTATCGACTCGAACCTTGCAGCGTCAGCTAAATGAGCAAGGTAGTTCTTTTAAAAAATTGTTGGAACAGGAAAGGATCAGGCGTTGTGAAAGCTTATTGCATCAGCCCCTAAGCCTGACCGAAATCGCCCAACAACTGGATTATTCTGACCAGTCCGCTTTAGCCCGCGCTTATAAGGCAGCAACAGGCAGGACTTTATTGCAATATAGAAAACAATTAAAACAGGATCAGGCATAAAAAAACGGCCATCATTGGCCGCTTTATCTCATGACTTAATTTAAGCTGTTTTTAATTTAGGGTATCGGAAAGCAATCGCGATCACTGCAAAGATTGCCAGAATCCAGCAATAATACACGCCTCCGATTAGCTCGACTGGAGAAAGTTTGGCAATCGAACAGGCCAGTAATAATTGTGCGCCATAAGGGATCAGCCCCTGTACCACACAGGAGAAAATATCCATCAGGGCGGCGGCACGTTTCGGATCAACCCCATATTCTTTCGCCACTTCACGTGCCATATCACCAGCCAGAATAATCGCGACAGTGTTATTTGCTACAAACAGATTCGAAAATACGACCAAGAAACTGATCCCGATTTCACCGGCCCGCTGACGGCCCACTTTAAATAAGCGGGTCAGCGCGTAGATGCGTTCGATCAGCCAGCGTAAACCACCTTCACGTTGCATGATCGCAGACAGGCCACCCAGGAACATGGATAACAATGCCACTTCAAACATGCCGACAAAGCCATCATAAATGGAAGTGTTCAGCTTGAGGATATTGAAATCTGGCGTAGCAAATAGCCCGAATAAACCCGATAACACGACACCGATGGTTAAAACCGCCAGAACATGCAGACGGCTAAAAGCCAGTAAAAAGACCGCAATATAAGGCAGGACTAGAATCCAGTTAAAGTCCTTGTATTCGACTGGACTAGAACTACCAGTATTGAAGATATAGATCAAAATCGTGACGATAGAAGCCGGCACAGCAATCCAGACATTGACGCTGAATTTGTCACGTAACTGCACTTTCTGGCTGCTGGTTGCAGCGATGGTAGTATCCGAAATCATGGACAGGTTATCACCGAACATCGCCCCACCGACCACGGCGCCAATTGCATAAACCACCGGAATCTCGGTCACTTGTGCAAAGCCAAAGGCAATGGGTGCACAGGCGGCAATGGTTCCCATAGAGGTACCCATCGCCGTCGCAATAAATGCCGAAATCACAAACAGCATCGGTAAGACAAAACTCGGAGGAATGACAGACAGGCCCATCTGTACGGTGGCATCAACACTGCCAATCGCACTGCTAACACTGGCAAAAGCACCGGCCAGCATAAATACCATGAACATCAGAATCAGGTTAGGATGGCTGGCACCTTTCAGAAATTCTTCAATACCCTGATTGAGTTTGCCACGATACACTAATGCAGCCAAGATAATCGCGGGCAGGGCAGCAACAGGCGCTTTAATCTGATAAAACGCAAATTCAGTTCCGATCAGAGAATGATAGATCCCGCTACCTAAAAAGATGGTTAAAAATACAATAAGCGGCAACAGTGCAATGGCGCGTGCCTGCACTGTACCTTCAGAGTCAGTCTGCATAGGAGATAAAAAAATAAGAGAATGGGGCTAGTATAAAACAGGTTTTGCAATTTCAGAAAACTTTAAATGAATGCGCTAACATCTGCATTTTTATTAATTTTTCCATGATAAAAATAAGTTTATCTAAATATTCAACATTTTAGGGAATGCCAAAATTAGGCATCTTTGATCATTGAGAAAAAAATCAAAATAATCGTAAATAGATCCCTTCGGGTTGTTCTGAAATCCTCGCACAGGAAATGAAATGCCAGAGGTCGATGTTGCACACTGTTCAATGTACAAAAAATAGCGTTACAATGCGATGTCTTGTATTTCTACATAGTCAATGTCTCAAGTTTGAAACACCTTAAGGAAAGCTCAGCCCTATGTCACGTTTAGCCACACGATTTGGACAACTTAAATCTCAACAGCGTAAAGCTTTAGTTTCTTATGTTATGGCTGGTGACCCGCATCCAGAGGTAACCGTACCTTTGCTGCACCAGATGGTGGACGCTGGCGTCGACGTGATTGAACTGGGTCTTCCTTTCTCAGATCCAATGGCAGATGGTCCGGTGATTGCTCTGGCCGCTGAACGCGCGCTGGCCGGTGGCACTAATACCTTGGATGCCCTGCACATGGTGAAAGAATTTCGCTTGAAAGACCGCGAAACACCAGTGGTACTCATGGGTTATCTCAATCCGGTTGAAGTCATTGGCTATGAAAAGTTTGTGGCTTATGCCTATGAATGCGGTGTCGACGGCGTGCTTCTGGTCGATCTTCCTCCTGAAGAAGCTCAAGATTTGGGGCAGGTGCTGGAAAAATATGAAATGGATCAGATTTTCCTGTTGGCTCCGACCTCAACTGATGAGCGTATTCAGCATGTAGTGAAACAGGCCAGTGGCTTTATTTACTATGTGTCGTTGAAAGGTGTGACGGGTGCTGCAACATTAGATGTATCTGAAGCAGCTGCACGTATTCAGAAAATTAAGGCAGAGACAGATGTTCCTGTAGGCGTGGGTTTTGGTATCAGTGATGCTGCATCTGCGAAAGCGATGGGTGTTGCTGCCGATGCAGTTATTGTGGGAAGTGCGTTTGTAAAACAGTTTGCAACCCTCGCGCCAGAACAAGCCGTTATTGCGACGGTGAATAAAGTCAAGGAGCTTCGAGCAGCGCTCGATGAGTTATAGTATGAGTCAACAAGTGAAATCAGGCAAAATTCTGAGCCCATCGACCCCATGGACGGAGCGTATTGTTCCGGGCATTCATGTACCTGATGAGCAAACTACCCTAAAAGCGACATTCACAGAGCCAACCATTGAGTGCCCTGAATGTCATGCTTTGGTGACACGTACTGCAATGTCATTTAATGCTTATGTTTGTCCACAATGCGATGAACATCTGAAAATGAAAGCACGTGACCGTCTGAACTGGTTCTTTGATCAGGTACAGACTGAAATGGGTCAGGAATTTACGGCCAAAGATCCACTGAAATTTGTCGACAGCAAAGCTTATCCTGAGCGTATGTCGGAAGCACAAAAGAAAACGGGTGAAACTGAAGCACTGATCGTGATGCAAGGTCTGCTGAAAGGCGTGCCAATGATTGCAACTGCATTTGAATTCGACTTCATGGGCGGCTCTATGGGTACCGTAGTGGGTGACCGTTTTGTGCAGGCAGCCGAGCGTGCGATTGAAACACATCAACCTCTAATCTGTTTTGCAGCTTCTGGTGGCGCGCGTATGCAGGAAGGCATGCTGTCTTTGATGCAAATGGCACGTACTTCAGCAGCGATTCAGCGTTTGAAAGAAGCAGGTCTGCCTTATGTGGTGGTATTGACCCATCCAGTCTACGGTGGTGTCACTGCGTCTTTAGCTATGCTGGGTGATGTACATCTGGCTGAACCGAAAGCCATGATCGGCTTTGCGGGTAAACGTGTGATCGAACAAACTGTACGTGAAAAGCTGGACGAACCGTTCCAGCGTGCTGAATATTTGCTTGATCATGGTGTAATCGATCAGATTGTTCACCGTCATGCATTACGTGATACAGTTTATCGTATTATCACGAAATTGATGAACCTGCCTTGAACACAGCACCATTAGCAACTGATTCACTTGATACATGGCTCGATTATTGGAGCCATGTTCACGTTACGGGGATTGATTTAGGCCTGGAACGTGTTATTCCTGTGGCTGAAAAGCTGGGCGTGATCAATCCGGAGGCTAAAGTCCTGACGGTTGCCGGAACCAATGGTAAAGGTTCAACGACCACGACTCTGGCTGCCATTCTCAATGCTCAGGGTTTTAAGGTCGGACTGTATCAGTCTCCTCATGTATATCGTTTTAATGAACGGGTGAAATTACGTGGGGTTGAGGTCGAAGACCAGTTGCTGATTGATGCTTTTGTTGAAGTCGATCGGGCACGTCGCGAATGCGATTTAAGCCTGTCATTCTTTGAAGCAACCACACTTGCTGCATTTGTGATTTTTAAACATGAACTGTGTAATGTGTGGGTGCTGGAAGTCGGATTGGGTGGTCGTCTGGATGTGGTCAACGTGGTCAATCCGGATGTTGCAGTCATCACCAATATTGGGCTAGATCATACCGATTGGCTCGGTGACACCATTGAAAAAATTGCTTTTGAAAAAGCTGGCATTATCCGTCCGAATATTCCTGTGATATTTGGTGGTCAGCAAGATATTCCGCAAGCCATTCTGGATAAAGCTGCTGAATGCAATGCGCCGTTATATGCAGTTAACCGTGATTATTTCTATGAAGCCTTTGAAGATGGCAAAACCTGGGCCTTTGCATCGTCAGGTACGACTTTAAAATTGCCGACAGGTTCACTGGCGTTGGATAATATTTCGACAGCGGTTGCAGCGATCTTGCTGAGTGGTCTGGAAGTCAACCAGACAGCGATTGTGGGAGGAATTCAGGCAGCTAAATTGCCGGGGCGTTTTGAAGTCCGAGAAATTCAGAATAAGACCGTAATTTTTGATGCCGGACATAACCCGCATGGGGTAGAGTTCCTGTTAAAACAATTACGCAATTATTTAAATTACAACAAGAAATATAAAGAAGTCATTTGTGTATTTTCCATGCTGGCAGATAAAGATATAAATTCTGTCGTCAAGTTGTTGAAAGACACTGTTCATTTGTGGAAAATTGCACCATTATCTGTACCACGTGCGGCAGAGGTCACACTTTTGACTGATGCATTGCAAGGTGAATTGATAGAACAATTTGACAATGTAAAATTAGCTTTTAAATCAGCGCTGGATGAAACAGAGAATAATCAGCTGATTTTGGTATGTGGATCATTTCATACCTTAGAAGCGGTATGGGAGTATTTGGAAGAATGTCAATGAATAACAAACAACGCTGGATGGGTGGCGTTGTTTTACTAGGTGGTGGTGTTTTATTGGCAGCATTACTCCTGAAAGGCCAAAATGAAATTCATCAGGATCGTCAGCAAAACCCGGCACTGGCTGCAGAAGTAGAATCAAAAGATACAGTCAACAATTCATTAGGTTCTTTAACAGTCGATGTGGAAACAGAAAAACGTCTGCTGGAACAGCAGCGTCGTGACCGCGAAAAAGCAGTAGCTGAACAGGAAGCTCGTGCAGCTGAATTTTTAGCCATGCAACAGCAGGCTGAGGCAGATGCAGCACGTCGTGCGGCTGAAGAATATGCTGCTTTGAATGCCCATCGTATGGGACAGCAAAGTTCAGACAATATTCCACCTGAGCTGGCAGAAGATGAACAGACGAAGCAAAAACGTCTGGCTGAAGACAAGGCTGCTACACAAAAAAAGTTAGAACAGCAGAAACTTGAGCAGCAAAAAGCCCAAACTTCAGCTGATACTGCCAAGAAACAGGCAGAGCAGAAGGCTGCAGAAGAAAAACGTAAGCTAGAAGAGAAACGTAAAGCTGAAGAAGCGCATAAGGCAGCTGAAGCAAAACGTAAGGCCGAGGAAGAGCACAAAGCGGCTGAAAAGAAAAAAGAAGCTGAGCATAAAGCTGCTGAAGAAAAACGTAAGGCAGAAGAAAAGCGCAAAGCTGAAGAGAAACATAAAGCAGAAGAGGCCAAGAAAAAGGCTGAAGCTGAAAAAGCCCGTAAACTTCTTGAAGGTGAAAGTGATAAACAGTGGATGGTGCAGGTGGCATTGGCTGCCAATGAAGCCAATGCTGATGCCATTGCGGCCAAACTGCGAGCCAAAGGCTACAAGGTCACCAAGAGCCAGACATCTAAAGGTGTGCGTATCATGGTCGGTCCATCTAAAGACCGTGAAACAGCAGATGCACTGCGTAAGAAAATCGCGTCTGATGCCAGCCTGAACATGAAATCAGCCTGGGTGAATGACTGGGTGCCGCTAGATAAGCGTTAATTCTCTTACTTAACCGAAGTTTCTGTAGATGGATTCGTGAGTTGCTCGCGAATCCATCTTACATTTTCAGGGATAAATAATTTTTCAATATTGCGCCAAATGGAATGAAAGCCATAACCGCCATGCTTCATTTCCCGTACTGCGTCTTCAATGCGCCAGTTCTGGAAAATAATCCGGTACATGGCCACACTGGCACCGGTACGGTCTGAACCATGATAACAGTGTAAAAGTATTTTTTCATTATTTTGTCGTGCCTGCTGGATTAACTGCATCACATTCAGTAAATCCTCGCGATTCATAGCCCAGGTATGAATGGGAACATGTTTAAGCTTGAGGTCTTCATTTGACAAAACATTCGTATCTTTATCGCGTGAACGCAGGTTGATCACCATATTAATGTCATATCGTTTTAATAAGGGTGTCAGTTCATCGCTCGGCTGTTCACTCCGGTAAAGTTCATCACTGATCTGATAAAAATTATGTTCTTCATGCAGTTCCTGTCCCCAATGCATTGGGCGTTCCTGTTCAGGCAGCGCTGGAGTACAGCCGGATAAAACAAGCGTGGAAACCAGAAGAAGTACATAATTATTTTTCATTGAAACCTAACTCACCTTTTTAATCATTCTCTTCAACAGCATATCGGCTTTTTCAAAAAAAAGCCTGTCCGAAGACAGGCTTGATGGAAAAGTTCGAAAACCCGGCTCGTCGGTGGGTATCAAACTAAGCATGAAATTGATGGTTGATGCATGACGACTAGCATTTTCATGGTGGAGAGTTGATTGCGGTTTTTTAATATTTAAAAAGGATATAACAGCATTTAGCTTATCCTCTTGCACCCACGGCATAGCCGTGGGACTTCTTGCGGAATATATTCCTCAGGGCGGAGCAGTGCTCCGTTTTAACTTGAACTACGCGCTTGGCTTGTCTTGCGCCAAATTAAGGCAGCGTTTCAAATACTGCGCACTTCGTTTGCCTTGCGCAAAATTAAAAAGGAGTCCTTTTAATTCCTTACCAGCCATAGCATAGCTATGGCTCTTGCGCTCGGGCGAAGCAGTGCTTCGCTTATCCTCGCTCAGGCTGTGGTGTCAGACGTAGGTATGGAGTTACTGCCTTATAACCTTTAGGGAAGCGTTGTTTGATTTCTTCCTCATCTTTTAATGAAGGCACAATCACTACATCATCGCCATGTTGCCAGTTAGCCGGGGTTGCGACTTTATGGTTGTCGGTTAACTGAAGAGAATCAACTACACGTAATACTTCATGGAAGTTACGCCCTGTTGATGCAGGGTAGGTAATGATCAGACGCACTTTCTTGTTTGGATCAATGATTACCAGAGAACGTACAGTTAGGGTTTCGCTGGCATTTGGGTGAATGAAACCATACAGCTCAGACACTTTTCGGTCCTGATCAGCAATGATCGGGAAGTTAACGGTCGTACCTTGAGTTTCATTAATGTCTTTGATCCAGCCATGATGCGATTCAACATCATCAACAGAAAGCGCAATCGCTTTCACGCCACGTTTTGTAAACTCGTCTTTCAGTTTCGCGGTAAAGCCCAGTTCAGTGGTACATACAGGTGTGTAGTCTGCTGGATGTGAAAATAAAATGCCCCAACTATCGCCTAGAAAGTCATAAAAGTTAATTAAGCCTTCGCTAGATTGCTGTTCAAAATTCGGTGCGGTATCGCCTAAACGTAAACTCATTTTCTTGCCTCAATTGATCTTGTAATGTGTCGATGAGAATAAATATGAACCAATTTTTTTATGATTAAAAATAGTGTTTTTAGAATTTCTTATGAATAAACCGAATAAAGAAGTAGGCTGTCGATTCAGAATCTGACAAATCAGTCGTCTAATTAACTATATTGCATGGGTAAAATTTGCTACATTACTTTGCCTTAGGTCTCAGGGCTAGAACTAAGGATGAGATTTTTTCTGGGGTTTTTCAGCAAAACCCTTGTAGTTCAAATTTCTAGCACCATAATAACGACTAAGAACATATTTAATCGACAAGCAAGATTTAGAGAGTCTATACATGTTGGCAAGTCTGATCGGAGGAATCTTCGGTACTAAAAATGAGCGCGAACTCAAACGCATGCGTAAAATCGTAGACAAGATTAATGCGCTCGAGCCGACGATATCAGCCCTAAGCGATGCAGACTTATCTGCAAAAACTGAAGAATTTAAACAACGATATAATAAAGGCGAAAGTCTAGATAAGTTACTTCCTGAAGCATTCGCAGTCTGTCGTGAAGCTGCAAAACGTGTCATGGGAATGCGTCACTATGACGTACAGTTGATTGGTGGTATTACCTTGCATGAAGGCAAGATTGCCGAGATGCGTACCGGTGAAGGTAAAACCCTGATGGGGACGCTGGCCTGTTATCTCAATGCATTGAGCGGACAGGGTGTCCATGTCATCACAGTGAACGACTATTTGGCACAACGTGATGCCGAGTTAAACCGTCCATTGTTCGAATTCTTGGGTTTAAGCATTGGGATTATCTATTCCATGCAGAACCCGATGGAAAAATCTGAAGCCTATAAAGCAGATATCACTTACGGTACCAACAACGAATTCGGTTTCGATTATCTTCGTGACAATATGGTGTTCTCGTTGGCTGAGAAAAAACAGCGTGGTCTGACCTATGCCATTATCGATGAGGTCGATTCGATCCTGATCGATGAAGCGCGTACACCGCTGATTATTTCTGGTCAAAGTGAAGACTCCTCCCAGCTTTATGCAGCGATCAACAGCATTCCACCGAAGTTAAAAGCACAGAAAGAAGAAAAAGTACCGGATGGCGGTCATTTCTGGATTGATGAAAAACAGCGTTCTGTTGAAATTACTGAAACCGGTTTTGAAACCATTGAAAGTGAATTGATTGCAATGGGCTTGCTGGCTGAAGGTGAAAGCCTGTATTCAGCTTCTAATTTGAATTTGCTGCATCATGTGACTGCTGCGATTCGTGCGCACTATCTGTATCAACGTAACGTGCATTACATCATCCATGAAGGTGAAGTGATCATCGTCGATGAAAATACCGGTCGTACCATGCCGGGCCGTCGCTGGTCTGAAGGTCTGCACCAGGCAGTTGAAGCAAAAGAAGGTCTGGAAATCCAGCCGGAAAACCAAACCCTTGCAACCACCACATTCCAGAACTATTTCCGTCTGTATAAAAAATTATCCGGTATGACCGGTACTGCAGATACTGAAGCTGCGGAAATGAAAGAAATTTACGGTCTGGATGTGGTAATCATTCCAACCCACCGTCCAATGATCCGTAATGACCAGAACGATTTGATCTACCTGAATCGTGAAGGTAAGTACAACGCGATTATTCAGGAAATTCAACGTGTTCACGAAGCTGGTGTTGCGCCAATCCTGATTGGTACTGCTACTATTGAAGCGTCGGAAATTCTTTCTGACAAGCTTAAAGAAGCTGGTATTGAACATGAAGTCCTGAATGCCAAACAGCATGAGCGTGAAGCAGATATTATTGCCCAAGCGGGTGCACCGCGTGCTGTAACGATTGCAACTAACATGGCCGGTCGTGGTACCGATATTTTGCTGGGTGGTAACTGGAAAGCGCTACTGGCCAAAATTGAAAACCCAACCCCTGAAGATGAAGCACGCCTGAAAGCAGAATGGGAAGCGAATCATGAAGCAGTTCTTGCTTCTGGTGGTTTGCATATTATCGGTTCTGAGCGTCATGAATCTCGCCGTATCGATAACCAGTTGCGTGGTCGTGCGGGCCGTCAGGGTGACCCGGGTGTATCGCGTTTCTACCTGTCTCTTGAAGATGACTTGATGCGTATCTTTGCGGGTGACCGTGTGGTTGCCATGATGCGTGCGATGGGCTTAAAAGAAGATGAAGCGATTGAACACAAAATGGTGTCACGCTCAATCGAAAATGCACAACGCAAAGTAGAAGCACGTAACTTCGACATTCGTAAGAACCTGTTGAAATACGATGACGTGAATAACGAGCAGCGTAAAATTATCTATAGTCAGCGTGATGAGATTCTGGCTGAAAGTTCATTGCAGGATTATATCGAAGAGATGATCCGTGAAGTGATGCAGGGCATGATCGCCAACTATATTCCGCCTGAATCAATTCATGATCAGTGGGATATTGAAGGTCTGGAACTTGCACTACGTGAAGACTTATCGATTGATCTGCCAGTTGCACAATGGTTAGAGCAGGATCGTCGTTTAGATGAAGAAGCACTGGTTGAGCGAATTACTGAAGAAGTGGTAAATCGTTACCGTTCACGTCGTGAACAAATGGGTGCTGAATCTGCAGCATCACTCGAACGTCATTTCATGCTGAACTCGTTGGACCGTCACTGGAAAGAGCATCTGGCAGCGATGGATTACCTGCGTCAGGGTATTCATTTACGCGGTTATGCACAGAAAAATCCAGAGCAGGAATACAAAAAAGAAGCCTACAACCTGTTTGTAAACATGCTGGGTGTCATTAAATCTGATGTGATCACTGATCTGTCACGTATCCATGTGCCAACACCTGAAGAGCTGGCTGAAATGGAAGCACAGCAGCAGGCACAGGCTGAAGCGATGCGTTTGCAGTTATCTCATCAGGAATTTGATGGATTACTGGCTGAAGAAGATGCAATCACTACTGAACAAAATGCGCAGGCCAATCCGGTTGCACCAGTCTTTGAAGCACCGGCAAGCCGTAATGCACCTTGTCCATGTGGTTCAGGTCTGAAATACAAACAGTGTCATGGCAAGATCTAATTTCTGCTAAGTTTCTAAACTATAAAAAGATCAGGACCAAATGGTCCTGATCTTTTTATGTATATGGACTTTTCAGCTGATGAATACTGTTTGCACTGTACCGGATTAAATGGTATTTAATGGCAGATTGAACACCGCAAAGTGGAAGAAACAATGACAAAAGTATTAAAAACGATGATGGTTGCTGCTTTGGCAATCCCGACTTTAAGTTTTGCTGAAACAGCAACAACGACACCTGCTAAAGTTCAGCAGGCCATTGGTCCAACTACGGCTCAGGTTCAGACGGGTACAGATGGTCAGGTGACCATTGCAAGTCCGCGTACTGGCATTCGCTATACCTTTAATAATTCAAACCGTCCAATCGTTTTGCAGACTGCAGCGATTGCAGCAGCCAATGCAGCGAATGCTGACCGTATTGTTGCTTCTAACCCAGCGCTTTCTGCGGCAAGTCAGCAACAGGCGAAACAAGCTTTATTGAGTGAATCAACCCAGCTGGCTAAAAACTAAGTTTGATCCAGTTTAATAAAACCAGTCACCATGACTGGTTTTTTATTGTGAAAAACCATAAGAAAAGTGAGTGTTCATCTGGCTTTGGCTCGATTTTTTAATGAAGATCAACTAAGCTGTATTTTTCTGAAACTTCAATATTGGACATTTAAAAATGGCAGTTGGTGACGTATCTATGCCACAGATGCATGTGGTAAAAGGGGTGAGAATTGGTTCGACAGAAGCGTATGTACGCTATCAGAACCGACGTGACCTGGTGATATTTGAACTGGCTGAAGGCTCCAATGTTGCAGGTGTATTTACCCAGAATGCTTTTTGTGCTGCCCCTGTGCATGTTTCTAAAGCACATCTGGCGGCAGGTAATCCACGTTATTTAGTGATTAATACCGGAAATGCTAATGCGGGTACAGGTGCTACAGGTATGGCGAATGCTGAAGCCACTTGTGCCAAACTGGCTGAACTTGCAGGCGTGAAAGCTGAAGAAGTATTGCCATTTTCAACAGGGGTGATTGGCGAACAATTACCAATGGAGCGTCTTCTGAATGGTTTGCAGCCTGCATTAGAGTCATTGCGTGATGATGCCTGGATCGATGCGGCAACCGGCATCATGACCACAGACACTACACCAAAAGGTGCATCTGAACAGTTCGAACTGGACGGCATTACTTATACCATGACCGGGATTTCCAAAGGTGCCGGCATGATTCGCCCAAATATGGCCACTATGCTAGGTTATGTGGCGACTGATGTGCCAATCAGCCGTGAACTGGTTCAACAGCTTTTATCTGAGACAGTGAATCAGTCATTCAACCGCATTACCATTGATGGGGATACCTCAACCAATGACTCTTGCATTTTTATTGCTACAGGTCAGGCCGGTGGAACAGAAATTTCATCAGTTGAAGATCCGCGTTATGCAGCTGTGCTTGAGGTATTAATGCGTACCATGAAACGCCTTGCGCAATTGATTGTGCGTGATGGTGAAGGCGCAACCAAGTTTATTACTGTGGCCGTAGAAGGTGGTGCCAATACTCAGGAATGCTGTGACGTGGCCTATAGCATCGCGCATTCTCCATTGGTGAAAACTGCGATCTTTGCTTCTGATCCAAACTGGGGACGTATTCTGGCTGCAATCGGTTATGCAGGTGTGGCGAATTTAGACGTTGCAAAAATTCAGGTTTGGTTAGATGATGTACAAATCTGCAAGGATGGTGGTGCTGCAGCAGACTATACCGAAGAGGCAGGTGCACGTGTGATGGCACAAGCTGAAATGACGATTCGTGTTGATCTTGGACGTGGTGAAGCAAAAGATACAGTCTATACCTGTGACCTGTCCTATGATTATGTGAAGATCAATGCTGATTATCGTTCATAATTCAGATTGTTTCTAAAGCCTCCGTTGTGGGGCTTTTTTTATATCTTATGATTTTTAATGACTGGTCAAAAAAGTATTTTGCTAGAGATGACCGGGATGTAGGGTGAAAGGTTCGTTGAATAATGAACCATGAGGGTAGAGTAAGAGTTGTTATGAATGATGCGACCAAATTAATAGCCAATGAAGCCAAATCGATTGTGCAGGCGCATTTAGATCGTTTAGGAGAACCCAAAGAGCATCAGATCAGTGCACAGGCCAAACAGGAAAAATTTGCACAGATTCAAGCCGAATTGGAAAAGCAGAATGCAGTACTAGTTGCACATTATTATTGTGATCCTGAAATACAGGAACTGGCAGAACTGACTGGTGGCTGTGTGTCCGATTCATTGGAAATGGCGCGTTTTGGACGTGACCATCCCGCATCGACCTTGGTGGTAGCTGGGGTTAAGTTCATGGGGGAAACTTCAAAAATACTTTCACCAGAAAAAACCGTCCTGATGCCAACTCTTGAAGCGACCTGTTCACTGGATTTGGGTTGTCCGGTAGAAGAATTTACCAAATTCTGTGATGCGCATCCTGATCATACTGTAGTGGTGTATGCTAATACTTCGGCTGCGGTTAAAGCCCGCGCTGACTGGGTCGTGACTTCAAGTTGTGCAGTTGAGATTATTGAACACCTCGATAGTTTAGGTGAAAAAATTATCTGGGCACCGGATCAGCATCTAGGGCGTTATATCCAGAATAAAACCGGTGCTGACATGCTGCTTTGGGATGGCGCGTGTATCGTCCACGAAGAATTTCGTTCGCGCGGAATTGCTAATATGAAAGCCTTATATCCAGATGCGGCAGTGCTGGTCCATCCAGAATCACCGATGTCTGTGGTAGAAATTGCTGATGCAGTCGGAAGTACTTCTCAGTTAATCAAGGCAGCTCAAACCTTGCCACATCAGCGTTTGATCGTGGCAACAGATCGCGGTATTTTCTATAAAATGCAGCAGGCTGTGCCAGATAAGATTTTGATTGAAGCTCCAACCGCTGGAGAAGGAGCAACCTGTCGTTCATGTGCACACTGTCCTTGGATGGCCATGAACGAGCTAGATGGAATCTTGCATGTTCTACAACATCGTGATCAGGAGATTCATGTTGACCCCGCATTAGCTCAACGAGCCAAACTGCCTTTAGATCGTATGCTGGATTTTAGTGCCAGCTTGAAACGCTAAGATTTTGTATAAAAAATGTCTGAAATGCTTGATAAATAAACGCTTGAAGTGTTTTTTTGATTTTTTTTAAATATAGGTGTTGACGTCTTATGGCGTCACGCCTAGAATGCACACCGTACCAAGCGATAAGCTTGATACGAAAGCTGAGATGAATCGGAGCATAGCACAGCCTGGTAGTGCACCTGGTTTGGGACCAGGGGGTCGTAGGTTCGAATCCTACTGCTCCGACCAATTCTTCAAGGCGGATGGTGAGAATCATCAGTAAAGCGCTTGTAGCTCAGTTGGATAGAGCATCCGCCTTCTAAGCGGATGGTCACAGGTTCGAATCCTGTCAGGCGCGCCATTTTTGGTGGCTTGATATTTAAGAACCAAGGCAATGGTGGATGTAGCTCAGTTGGTAGAGCCCCGGATTGTGATTCCGGTTGTCGTGGGTTCGAATCCCATCATTCACCCCAACTCTTTGAGTTGAACATCGGAGCATAGCACAGCCTGGTAGTGCACCTGGTTTGGGACCAGGGGGTCGTAGGTTCGAATCCTACTGCTCCGACCATCTTCTTCATGGTGGTTAAGATAAATGATACCGCGTCAAGCGGTTTTTTTATGTCTAAATAATGAAGACACCGTAATGGTGGATGTAGCTCAGTTGGTAGAGCCCCGGATTGTGATTCCGGTTGTCGTGGGTTCGAATCCCATCATTCACCCCAACTCTTTGAGTTGAACATCGGAGCATAGCACAGCCTGGTAGTGCACCTGGTTTGGGACCAGGGGGTCGTAGGTTCGAATCCTACTGCTCCGACCATCGATAAAAATGATTAATTATATAGATACCGCGTTAGGCGGTTTTTTTATGTCTGAAATTTAACTACGAATTAAATTTAGCAATCAAAATAAAAATAGATTAAAATGTATTAGTTCAGACTTGATCGTACATTCTTCATTCTTCATTCTTCATTCTTCATTCTTCATTCTTCATTCTTCATTCTTCATTCTTCATTCTTCATTCTTCATTCTTCATTCTTCATTCTTCATTCTTCATTCTTCATTCTTCATTCTTCATTCTTCA